>JAFDDO010000144.1 GCA_019310825.1 Deltaproteobacteria bacterium
ATTCCTGTGGTTATGTGCTCTGGTGAAGGTGGTATGCCGCCCAGGCTCCTGCGCTCTCGTTTTCTCAAATACTTCATACCTCAAATCGCATCCGGCTATTTCGGATGGGATGAGATTATCCACGCCCTGCCGGATATGGTCGAGGACCCGTGTGCTATTGAAATCAAGTACGGCCAAGGCGCAAAGCCGGGAGACGGTGGCTTGTTAATGTCCTACAAGGTGCTGAAGCTCATTGCCGGGATACGCGGTGTCCCGATGCACATCGATCTCGCCTCTCCCCCTACACACCAGACCAAATACTCCATCGAGGAGGCAGTAGCCAAAATGGTCCAGTCCATGTCCATGGCCTGGGGTTTCCGCGTCCCTGTCTATCCCAAGATCTCTGGCACCAAGACCGCCCAGGCGGTTCTCAACAACCTGGCCAGAAATCCTTATGCAGCTGCCCTATGCATTGATGGTGAAGACGGCGGGACCGGGGCGGCTTATAATGTCTCTATGGATAAAATGGGGCATCCCATCGCTTCCAATATCCGGGACTGCTATCTGGATCTGGTCAAACAGGGGAAACAGAACGAGCTTCCTCTTATTGCTGCCGGCGGAATGGGCAAAACGGGGAACCTGGCAGCAAATGCTGCTGCCATGATAATGCTAGGGGCCAGCGCTGTGGATATAGGGAAATATATTATGCAGACAGCCGCCGGATGCCTGGGAGATGAGTACAACCGTTGTAACCTTTGCAACACAGGCAAATGCCCTACGGGCATAACCACGCAAAATCCCAAGCTCTACCGCCGACTGGACCCTGATAAAGTGGCTGAGCGAGTAGTGGAGGTCTTCAAGAGCGCTGAGATAGAAATGAAAAAGATCTTTGCCCCTATGGGCCGGAGTACGCAGTTGCCAATAGGTATGTCGGACGGTCTCAGTGTTGGAGACAAGGCTATAGCTGAGAGATTAAGGATTGATTATGCCTGCTAGTTTTTGTCCGGAAACGGTCCTTTTCCGCAATCTCGGCGTTGACCTGCAGAATTTCTTGTGCGACGTATCTATAAGTACGCCTTCGCGCAATCCTTTGATCTCCTTGAACTTGCGGAAAATCCCTCGTTTCCGGATCAGAAACTGAAATTCAACATTCAAAATTAGTAATTATGACATCGAAAATACTGACAATTAACAGCAATCCCAGCGGCCGGCGTGTCTCCTCTAAGGCCCTGGAGGAGCAGATACAGCAGGCTGTCGCTGATGGAGTCCGGCAACTGGTTGTCCAGGCCCAGGGACAACATGGTATTGGCGGCCGGATATGGCCCAGGAATGAGAATATCTCCATAACCGTTAGCGGGCCGGTGGGCCAGCGCCTGGGCAGTATGGGCATGTCAGGAACGGAGATTGTGGTTCAGGGCAGCGGCTCGGACGACGTGGGCTGGCTCAACTGCGGTGCCAAAATCACGGTGCTGGGAGATGTGACCAACGGGGCTAACAATGCCGGTGCCCAGGGAATTCTGTATGTGCAAGGCGGCGGCGGTGCCCGTTGTGAAACAATGACCAAACGGAATCCCCGCTTTGAACCTCTCCAGTCCTGGTACTTCAGGGATGTAGGGGATTCCTTTGCCGAGTTCAAGGCAGGGGGCATTGCAGTGGTCTGCGGCGTTAATCCTCGGAACACTGAGAACGTCCTGGGCTACCGGCCCTGCGTGGGCATGGTGGGTGGCACCATATATTTCCGGGGTCCCATTAAGGGATACAGCGCCAAGGATGTCAAGCTGGTGGATCTGACACCTAAAGACTGGGAATGGCTTACTGAAAACATAAAGCCATATCTGGAGGCAATAGACCGTACTGAATATCACGATCTTTTGACCCAGGACCCATCGCATTGGAAAAAACTAATCGCCCATACTTCTGCAGAGCGCTTGACACGACTGGGGCTGAAGACGCCATTAAGCGAATTTCGCACCCAGGTCTGGGAAAAAGATGTGGGCCCGGGAGGTATCTTTGGAGAATATCTGGAGCACCCACAGACGATTCTTCCCTATATTACCACCGGCGAAGACCGCCGGCTCAAACCGGTCTGGAACAACGAGAAATATTTGCCTCCCTGCGTGGCCGCTTGTCCTTCGGGAATCCCCTCAAATAAACGCGCGGCCCTTATCAGGGAAGGTCGTCTGAAAGAGGCCCTTGCACTTGTCCTGAACTACAGCCCGTTTCCTGCAACAGTCTGTGGTCAGGTCTGCCCTAATCTCTGCATGCAGGCCTGCACACGTGCACTATTTGACAGGCCCCTTGATATTGCCGCTATGGGCCGGCTGAGTATGGATGTTCCTGCCCCCAAACCTGCTCCTTCTACCGGGCACAAAGTGGGGATCATCGGCGGCGGGCCCGGAGGCATGTCGGCGGCTTGGCAACTGGCCCTCAAGGGGCATGAAGTAGATCTATATGAGGAGTCGGACTGTCTTGGGGGCAAAATGGAACTTTGTGTTCCCAAAGAGCGTCTGCCCCATGAGGTACTGAAAAAAGAGATATCCCGCTTCAATGAGCTCGGAATCCATGTGCATCTTGGGCAGCGGATTGACCTTAAGGCATTTCAGAAGATATGCCAGGATCATGAGCTCGTCATCATTGCTTGCGGTGCGCACCAGCCCCGCATTATCCCCTTCCCCGGAAACGAAGATGTCATAGCGGGTATTGAATTCTTAAAGACTGTTAACCAAGGGAAAAGGCCGGATTTCACGGATCAGAATGTGGTCGTCATCGGTGCTGGAAATGTGGGCATGGACATCGCCTGTGAGGCCTACGAATGCGGAGCGGTCTCGGTTACGGCAGTGGACATCCAGCCTCCTGCCAGCTTCGGTAAGGAACAGGAGGCGGCAGAGGCAAAGGGGACCCGGATCATCTATCCTAAAACAACAGAGCGCTACGACAAGGCGGAACGGACGATCTATTTCAAGGACGGCACATCTCTTGATGCCGATACGGTCATCATCTCTATTGGCGAGGTCCCCATTCTGGATTTCCTTTCTCGTGAGATCCACACCGAACGAGGCTTCATCGTGGTGAACGAGCTGGGTCAGACCTCGGATGTGAAGGTCTTTGCCGTTGGTGATGTCACACGGCCTGGACTTATCACTCATGCCATTGGTGCGGGACGCCGGGCAGCAGAGACAATCCATGCCCTAATGATGCACACGGATTATCAGCCTGAAAAGCGGCTCGCTATTCCCTATGACCGGATTAATCTCGTCTATTATGAGGTATCCCATGGCGAGGAATTTGTTCCGGAACAGGAGGCCGACCGTTGTGCTTCCTGCGGGGCCTGTAGGGATTGCCACATGTGTGAAAACACATGTTATCAGGGGGCAATCAAAAGGACAGAGGGGCCAAAAGGAGAGTTTGAATATACGGTTATCGAAGATAAGTGCATAGGATGCGGCTTCTGCGCAGCCGTTTGCCCTTGTGGGGTGTGGGAGATGGAGGAAAATATTTGATTCCTTGCATCGGGGGCTTTTTGAGCGGAATCAATAAGGTATAGTAAAAAATGATTGCGATCATTGATTACAAAGCTGGAAATTTGAAAAGTGTAGAATGTGCCCTTAAGAAGTTGGGATTTCCCTGTTGCATAACTCATAACAGTGAAAAAATACTCGGCTCAGAAAAGATCATCTTTCCCGGAGTGGGGGCAGCCGGGCGGGCAATCGCCAGCCTGAGACATCTTGGTCTGGATGAAGTCTTAAAGCAGGCCTTTGAGACCGGCAAACCGATCCTGGGAATATGTCTGGGTGCGCAGATCATACTAGATAAAAGCGAAGAGAACAGTGCGCAGTGTTTAGGATTGATCAACGGAGATGTTAAGCTGTTTCTTTCTCCTCTTTTTTCCGAGGAAAATGAGCGCCTTAAAATACCACATATGGGATGGAACAGCGTTCATTTAATCAAGAGGCATCCGGTGGTGGAAGGGATTGATCCGGCTGACGAATTCTATTTTGTCCATTCCTATTATCCAATGCCTGCTTCAGATAAATACATCATCGGGACTACTGGTTACGGGGTAGAGTTTCCATCAATTATTGGCTATAAGAACCTTATAGCCACGCAGTTTCATCCTGAAAAGAGCGGGACCCCTGGCCTGAAAATCCTGAAGAATTTCTGTACGTGGAACGGTCATTATGCTGAGTAAAAGGATCATACCCTGTCTTGATGTGAGAGATGGGAAGACAACAAAAGGCATAAAGTTTAAAGAGAATGTGGATATCGGCGATCCTGTGGAAATGGCCAGGTTCTATTATGAAGAGGGTGCGGATGAGATTGTTTTTTATGATATAACTGCTTCCAGTGAGCGGCGAAATATTATGATAGATGTTGTTCGCCGTGTGGCGGAGGAAATCTTTATACCCTTTTCTGTGGGCGGGGGAATCAGGACCATTGAGGATATGCGCGCTGTGCTCCTGGCCGGGGCGGAAAAGGTGAGTGTCAACACCGCAGCAGTGAATGCCCCTGAGATCATTTCCGAGGGGGCCGGGGCCTTTGGGAGCCAGTGCATTGTGCTTGGAATGGACGTTAAAAAGGTCGAGCCTTCTGAAAAAACTCCATCGGGTTATGAAATCGTTATCCATGGCGGCAGGACGTATACAGGCATTGACGCCCTTGCCTGGGCAAAGAAGGCAGAGAGCTCAGGGGCAGGCGAGATATGCCTGAATTCCATTGATGCAGACGGTACACAGCAGGGTTATGAAATCGGGCTGACCTCGCTTATTTCCAACAATGTGAATATTCCGGTAATCGCCTCTGGTGGTGCGGGAAACATAAATCACATGTATGATGTGTTGAAGTATGCCAAGGCAGATGCCGCACTAATAGCATCTATTGTCCACTATGGGACCTATACCATCAAACAGATCAAGGATGAACTGCATTCCTGCGGCATAAAGGTCCGTAACACCTGGTAAATTAAACCATTATTTTTTACCACAGAGGCACGGAGGACACTGGGATGGCAATTGTCCCTCTGTGTATCGAACGAGCGTAGCGAGTGGGCGGCGAATAAATGAAAGCCTTATTGGCCTTGGCAGATGGAACGGTATTCAGAGGTCGTTCCTTTACCGGCCGTTATGAGACGACAGGTGAGGTGGTTTTTAACACCAGCATGTCCGGTTACCAGGAGATATTGACTGATCCCTCCTATTGCGGCCAGATGGTAACCATGACCTATCCCCTGATCGGCAACTACGGCATCAATAACGAAGATGTTGAATCCGACAGGATACAGGTAAAGGCCATTCTGGTAAAAGA
>JAFDDO010000145.1 GCA_019310825.1 Deltaproteobacteria bacterium
TCCCAATATGGAGGTATTTGTCCTCTCTTACCTCTTCCAGACAAGATCTACTTAACAGTAGCCATGATCCTTGCGGGGTCTGTTCCCACAAGATAATTAGTACCCATGGTTATGGTTACCGGGCGTTCGGTATTTTCCCTGAGGGTTATACACGGCACACCCAGGGCTGTTGTCTCTTCCTGAATGCCTCCGGAATCAGTTAATACCATCGTGGCCGAATCAAGAAGGTTTAAAAAATCCAGATAGCCCAAAGGGTCGATTAGACAGATCCCTTGAGTACGATTAAATTCTTCCAGTAATCCGAACCTTTTCAGACTGGCCTTTGTCCTTGGGTGTAAAGGAAGGACAAGAAACAAATCCTTGCTGATTTCTTGCAAACATCGAATCAAGGGCTCCAGGGCATCTTTGGTATCCACATTGCTGGGCCTGTGAAGGGTTACCAGGCCATAACGACCGCTAATCTTAAGGGTTTTTTTGATCTCAGACCTGCGGGCCTTTTCCAAATGCCGGTGCAGGGTATCAATCATGACGTTTCCAACAAAAAAGATTTTCTCCCTGAAAATTCCTTCTCGTAATAGGTTAGTAACTGCCACCTCCTCAGTCACAAACAAGGCATCGCTCAAAGAATCGGTCAGAAGACGATTTATCTCTTCCGGCATGGAGCGGTCCCCTGATCGCAACCCTGCCTCAACGTGGACAATGAAAGGACGCTCTATATCAGTTGAGTTCTGTGAAGGATATTGGATCTTGGCTGCCACCAGAGCACAGGCCACAGTGGAGTTCACATCCCCAACCACAATAAGCACCTCAGGACGCTCAGTCAGAAGTACCGGTTCGAAACACCGCATGATCTCAGCAGTCTGTTGTGCATGTGAGCTGGACCCCACCTCCAGGTTTACATCCGGACGCGGGAGACCAAGTTCGTCGAAGAAACACTTGGACAGGCTTTCGTCGTAATGTTGCCCAGTATGCACAAGGATGTGTTTGATTACAGGTGAACTGCCGGCCTCATTATGCCGTCGGATGGCTTCAACGATAGAGGCCATCTTCATAAAATTGGGCCTGGCCCCTGCTATTGTCATTATTTTCATACCCTGATTTCGCTGAAAATACCCCATCTGTTGCGTTGCGCTGCATCCTTTGTCACTGCGACTTACGCCAAGTACGCCTCGTTCCTCAGGATTTGCGCGCCTTGCATCCGGAGCATTTTGAGCGAAATCAGTTTTTAGGGCTTTTTTCACGGTGAACTGTGTGTAAACGTTTAAACTGTGTATTCGTTTACAGGGTGCTGCAGATGCGAGGCGGAGGATACGCAGACGTACTTCCTGTACGTCAAGTGCCCGACAACAAAGCAGATGCGGTGCCATGTGAACGCTTACAAAATATTATATCCTTTTCTCTCGCCCGCTCCTTCCAGTCGCTAGAGACCGCAGAGAACACAGAGAAAAACAATAACAAAAACCACCGAAATATAAGCGTTTACAAAATTTAAGATAGACCCAACCGTTCCTTAACACGTGACACAAGAACCGGATTTGGAGGCTCGCTGACTTTTGCCAGACCTTCCTCTCTGGATAACCCGCCGGAACGGACTATACCTGCTATCTCCCATGCATAAGGATGGAAACCCCATCTCTCAAGATGAACCTGATTGGCAAAGGCATTAAGCAGACAATTAGTGGAATTGGGATCTGTATCCTCTGTCTCTTTCCAGCCCAAAGAAAGAATATGGGCCTTTATTGCCCCTTCGTCATAGGGATGAAAGGCAAATGGATGAACATTAACCGGATATTCATCAATAGGTCTTGCGAGGTCTGCTTCCGAGAGATAGTAAGCTGATAGATCTTGTCCTGCCACTGCCTCCAGCCTTGGCCAAAAGCTCCTTTGCGATATAGCCACCAGCCTCGGATTTGTCTGCATGACAGATGATTGTATGGGCGCCTGGCCTGGAGACCAACCGAAACCCACAAAGGGAATACCCTTCTCCAGGGCAGTTTTTAGCATAAGGGATTTAACAAATCCTATGCAAGAAGTGCATATTGAGCTTGCACGTTCAAGGGCCTTGTCCGGGAAAAAATCACGTTTCCCGGCTTCTGAAAAAATTTTTTGCATAAGTGCAAAATTCGGCCGAAAAAAAATGTGATCCACCGCCAGCTTTTCAGTTACTTTGCTGATGTTTTCAACTGCAAAGGGAGAGATAAAAGCATTATCAAAAGTAAAAGCCAGGACTCTTAACCCATAGGTGTTACAAAAAATATCCAGAGTATATGTGCTGTCTTTGCCTCCGCTATAGGCCATAAGCAAATCGTATGGCCCTTTTCCGCGACATTTTTCCAGAAGCTTTTGAAATTTCCCGGCATATTCTTGTTTAAGGGCCTGTTGTCGCTGCTCATTAGCAGCCTGACGGCAAAAAGAACACAGCCCTTTGTCATCAAAGGAAATTCCAGGGAAATTTTCGTCAAGGATACACCGTATGCATTGTTTCATGGGAGCTCCATCCTTTCAGGTTGAAGACTGAAGGCTGAAGGCTGAAGGATTTTAAGCATTTCGCAATGATCGAACAGAGATGAATCCTCTAAACTAATACTGCAATCTCGTCAGCCAACTCAAATGCCCGCAGTTTTGTGTGATCACGCATGATTTGTACCTACTAGCCTTCTACCTTCAGTCTATACACCTGAATAGTTACAATGATTGTTGACTGTTGACGGCTTAGATTTTTGTTGAACCCCTTCAGCCTTCAGCCTTCAACCTGATCTGAACCCCTGCCCCTTGCAGAAAGGTTTTCTTAATCTTTCCGGATGTGGTCTTTGGCAATTCAATAAGTTCTATCAACCTCTGCGGAACCTTAAAGGAGGCGAGATTATCACGACAATGACGAATAATGGCCTTATGATCCAAAGCCTGATTCCCTTCAGGTACAACAAAGGCCCATATTGCCTCTCCGAGGATAGGATCAGGACAACCCGTTACAGCCACCTCGTGCACTCCGGGCCACGTCGCCAGGACCTCTTCGATCTCTTTTGGGCTTATGCGATGGGCCCCGCTTTTGATCATATCACTCTTACGGCTTTCGATATATATATACCCCTCTTCGTCTACTCTGGCCAAGTCTCCCGTGTAAAGCCATCCGTCTCGCAGCACATTGGCGGTCTCTTCAGGCTGCCCCCAATAGCCTTGCATAATATTCTCCCCCTTTGCTATGATTTCCCCTATCTGCCCGGGAATGACCTGATGACCCTTTTCATCCACTACTCTTAACTCCACTCCGGGGATTGCCTTTCCTATTGAATCGAGCTTATCCACAAACCGGTCTGGTGGAAGATACGAAAGACGTGCTGTTGCCTCTGTCTGTCCGTACATGATATAAATATCCGAATCCAACAAAACATCACCCAGCCTTTTTGCAAGTGACGGGGCCATTGCCCCCCCTGCCTGCGTGACATAACGAAGATGGGGCCACTCCATTTTTTTGAAATTAGACCGGTGAAGCAACAGCGCAAAGGTAGAGGGCACTCCGGCAAAACCTGTAATTCTCTCTTTCGCCATACGCTCAAGGGCCTTGTTGGGATAAACGAATTGACCCTCAATATGAACTGTTCCACCTACTGCTAAATGGGTGTGGAGCAGAGAACTTCCATAGGAGTAAAAAAAAGGCAGGACTGCCATTACACTATCGGTCTCTTTGAGGTGCAAGTAGGAAATGATAGATCGGGTATTTGCTACAAGGTTCCCGTGACTCAGCATGACACCCTTGGGCTCACCCGTGGTACCGGAGGTGAAAAGGATACATGCAAGGTCGGCGCTGGAAAGGTTTGGGGGAAAGTCTAGATCCGGGCTCTTCTCTATGGCCTGTTCCCATCTGACAAAATCACGCCCTGGCCCTTCATCTCCTTTATTTACGACATCCGAGCAATCCGAACAAATTATGGATATATCATCCAGTGACCAAAGTTGATAGCGGCTCAGGTACCTGCTCTGCCCTATGAGATACTTTACACCGCACTGCTGCAATACAAATTCCAGGTTCCTTTGGGAATTGTCAGTGTTGAGAGGAATCGCCACACACCCTGCCTGCAAAATTCCCAAATATGCCACTACATACTGAGCAGAACTATCTACAAGAAGGCCCACCCGATCACCATGAACAAGGCCCGCATCTATCAAGGTAGTAGTCAATCCATCTGCCAGAGACTGTAATTCCTTGTAGGTCAAGGAATGGTGACGGTCCTTAACAGCCACATTATCAGGGAATCGATTTACAGAGCTTTTGAACAGATCTATTAAAGTCACGACCGCAATTGAGTTTGTTGAGTTGTTGGGTTAACTGGGTTTGTTGAGTTCGTTGAGTTATTGTTTTTCTCTGCGTTCTCTGCGGTCTCTGTGAGAGATATTCTTTTCTCTCGCCCGCTCCTTCCAGTCGCTAGAGACCGCAGAGCACACAGAGAAAGTTAAAGTTCAGCCCCCTGATTTTTCAAAGCTAACCGCTAAAGGCTAATTGCTTAATTTAAGTTCAAGATAGGCACAGATGTTTTTGATAGAGTCTAGATTCTCCGGGATAAGTTCTTCATCCTCCACCTTTATTTCATAGTTCTCTTCCAGGAAACCAACCAGTTCCAGGACACCAGTGGAGTCTATAACACCCTCCTCCAGGAATGAATTATCGTCCTTCAAGCTGTCCGAGTCCTGTCCCATAAGGAAATTATCTATAATGAATTGCCGAATCTCATCGTGTACTGACATTTACCATTCTCCGTAACCGTATAAATATAACCTGTGGACAATGAACATTGTTCAAATCAACGCTTGTCATTCTTCTATGGCAGATAGTTTTGTGTCTCCCGCCGCAACTCTTCAATCTCCTCCTGTAAGGCCTCGAATTCCGTCAATTTGTATTGCAAGAACCGAACGGTTATCCTCTCCTTTGCCTCCAGTCCATCAGGTGTAATGATGTATTCATAACCCCGTTTCTTTCCATTGTGCTGAAAGCGCCTTAGCCTCACCCATCCCTTGTCTATAAAAGCCTTGAGACAATAATTTGCCTTGCCTAAGCTAACACCAAGTGCCTCTGCCAAGGCACGCTGGCTCATCCTGGGATCAGACTGAAGGAGTCTGAAGAGACTGCTACGCAGTCCATCGTCAAATAACATTTAAATGGATATCCTGTGGGGGAATGTTGGTGGAAGCAGCGGGATCGATTACACAAATATACTAAGATTATTAAAAGTTATTGAAAAAAAGCAAGCTACCGCCATTTGGGTGAAA
>JAFDDO010000146.1 GCA_019310825.1 Deltaproteobacteria bacterium
TCTGCCTACTGTTTTCTGCCTATTCCTTACTGTTTTCTGCCTACTGCCTATTCCCTACTGTTTTCTGCCTACTGTTTTCTGCCTATTCCCTACTGTTTTCTGCCTACTGCCTATTCCCTACTCTTCCTGCTGCCTATAAACTAAAATGAAGCAACCAACTTGCCACCCAACCGGAATGACCTCACCGTTCACAGATCGTATTTTACATCTGTTCCTTTTTCTTTTATTCTTCATGCCGCCCCTGGTATTTGTCCCTGGACGGTTTCAAGGACAATGGATCTTTGTCAACTACCGCGAACCCAAACTTGTAGCCATCCAGATCCTGGCCTGGTTGTTTTTGACCGCCTTTTGGTGGATTGTATGGAATGATCCTCTGAGGCTCCAGCGATTGTTAGCGGTGGCCAAAGACCGGTGGACCTGGCTCTTAGTAGCCTTTGTTTTATATCTTTGCTGGACAGCGCACCAGGCACTGGTTATCGAGGCGTCGTTCTATGAACTTGCACAATACTGGACCCTCCTGAACTTATATATTGCTCTCGTGGTTCTTTGGCAGGAAGAGACCTATATGCGCACTACATTGGTGGCCATATCGGCCTCATTTGTGATCGTAACGGCCATAGGTCTGTATCAATTATGGCAACCCATTTCCTTTCTTATTCCAATAAAAGGGCCTCAGAACCCGTCAACCTTGGGTTACAAGAATCCTGCCGCCTTGGCAGTGCTCGGACAAATTTTTCTCCTCTTGTCTCTTATCAGTCATTGGGGGCAGAAGGGACGCTGGAGCCTGGCGGTGGCCGGTGGGCTGATTGCCCTGGCGGAAGTGGCCTACCTTGCTACTCTTCAGAGTCGGACCAGTTATTTTGCCTTTGCCATCACCATGGTCTTTGTCCTTGGTTTTTCCCTGTGTCACTTGTGGCGCAAGCGCAAAATCGGAGCCTTAAAAATCTTAGGTCCAGTGATGCTGACGGGTGTGATGGTCTTTGGTTGGATACTCGTTTCTTACCCACCTGCCCAGAAGCGTGTTCAGATGACTGTCAAGTACTTTCAGGAACCCGCCAAGTTTTTGACCAGTGATAGAGGGACCTATCTGCGCAACTCGATCCATATGGCCCAGAAAAATCTCTTTGGTGTAGGTGTAGGAAACTGGGGTATTGCCTACCCGGTCTATCGCTGTTTTCAGCCCAAAATATGTTTTAGTGAGCACATCCAGGCAAGGCGTGCCCATGGAGACTACGCCCAGATGCTGGGAGAGACAGGCTGGCCAGGTCTTTTGTTGTGGGTAGTCCTTCTGGGATGGGCACTGGCTCGTGGCGTCGGTATGGCGTGGCACTCGTTTGAGTTTGGATCTTTGTTTGTAGTGGCGCAACTCTTGGCTTTCCTCCTGATCATGCTTTTTGACTATTGTATTGAGATGCCATACCATAAGTTTGCTTTTTTCGGGGTTCTGGCCATGGTTGGAGCGCTTTTTGCCGCCCCCAGACACGAAAATGATTAAGCCACCCGCTCGCTGCATTCGCTCTACCCACACAGACATTTTGCATCTTGCCCAAATTTAGCCAGCACTGGTGAAAATTGACCAATATCCGGTTTTCTAATTTATTAATCGGCTCATGTTTTCTTGCTATTTACTACCTGATTAGTGCCTGAACGAAAACCCAAATTTTGTTTTCTCAATTTAGGTCATAAATCATTAACCTATTGAGGTTATTCCCTTTTTTAAATTCAAAATTGTGTCTGAATGGACTTTTCGTTCAGATACTAATTACGTACTGTCTGGCTTGTTGCCTGGGAATAAGCATTTGGCACCGGTATTGCGAATACGTAATACGCTATGTCTCAGGTATTTTTTCTGATAACCCTAATATTCAGTCTTGTGATGCCGCTCTGCAGTAGCCAGGCAGAGGAGCAATCTGTCTTACAGCAAGAGTCGGCAGAGGCCTTGTTCCTCCAGTGGGTCAACGAGGCCAGGGCTAATCCCTGGGCGGAGGCCGAACGATTGGGTCTGAATGTCACCGAGCTACGGAATGAGGTTGATGGGTCGGTAGCAAGCCAATGGGATGAAGGTCTTTCACCACTCGAATGGAACGAACAGCTTGCCTTGGCTGCGGCCTGTCATGTGCAGGACATGTTGGACAGGGGTTATTACAGCCATATTAGCCCGGAGGGCCTTGGTCCCGAGCAACGTATACCGTCAGCATTTTATGACCCCTTATTTTATGGTGAGAGTCTGGGGGGTGTGGCCTTTATAAAAGTTATTCCCGCCGAAAAGGCAGCTCACTTCATCTATGATGGCCTGCTGAGGGACGCCTTCTGCCAAGGGTCGGAAGGGGCGCCGTTACTAGATCCTTTATTGAGAGATATAGGTTTGTGTCTTGATGGGGGCGTACTTTTTTTTGAGGATAGCTGGTATAATGTTTATATATTAACATGCGATTTGGGCCGAATACACGAGCCTGTTTCTGACGGCCAAGAGGTTCTCTATGGGCATTTATTTAAAGATCTGAACAGCAATGGCCGATATGATCTGGGAGAGGGTATACAGGGCTCTCTGCTGACAATCAGCGGTTTGCCCACTGTTGGATTCAGCCCTATGCTGAGGGTCGAAGATCAGATAGCCAGCGGACGAGAAGGGAGCTATTTATTTGAGTTGATGCCCGGAGATTACAGCTTGACCGTGGAGCAAAATGGGGAAACAGTGAGCGAGGTTGATGTGCGGTTGGTCGATGTTTCGACATTTGCTGTGCGCCTTGACTTAGTTATCGCAGACGCGGATATTTTGGCGCAATGACCGTGAGGAACACGGGTGAAACACGTATGGGAGGGTGTCCTTATAAATTTTCAGGAGAATATAAGTTTAATGCGCTGGGGTTGTGCTGTAGTTACTCTTACGATACTGGTAGGCAACAGCTATTACTACTGGCGGTTCCTGGTGGGGCATCAAAAGGCAGCTCGTATGGCGATTTTAGTAGAGGCCCTCGAGGCAAAGTCAACAAAGAAATTGAAACCGGCAACCCGACAGTATATGCAAAGGCTTTATGGGCCGGATGTGGCACAAGCAAGGAATTTTTTTTTGGATTACAGTCCTTACTGGAAGAACATACACAAGCATTATTATCTTGCAGCCGTGTCATGGTTGAGAGAGGGAAAAACGAAAGAAGCATTGAAGACCCTTCACCAGAGCCTAAGATACCATCCATTTTTTTTAAACAGCTACAAACTGTTGTGGTACATTTATGATTCCTTGCATCTGGATGATCGTGCCAAGGCATGCAAAACGGTTTATAAAGGTATTCTGTCTGGTGAAGCCATATCACACGATGTTATGTGCAATTGCATCAAACTAGAAGGATGTAACGAAAGGGACTTTACAGCGAAATATGATTGTGCTATTGACTAAATATTTTAATAATAGCGGTAGTGTAAGATACCCATGGGTATGGCTTCATGGTGGGCATATCCTCAGATATTTTGGGTTTCTTCTCTTGTTTGCAATCAGCGGCTTGGTCTTTGCTGCCTGTTCATCTGATGGGGGAGAAACAGAGCTTCGGAGTCGAGCTGACCTTTACTGGGAATACAGGAGTACCGGACAGACAGATCTAATATACGACCTGGAATACCCTGTGCTCAGGAGCCAGATGGATAAGAACACATATATTAAGCGATATGCACCGATTGTAAAATATCGTGAACCGACTATCGAGTCAGTTCAAATTGATGAGAGTGGAAATGCTGCGGACGTGCGAATAAAGGTAATAGCTGGCGTTCGTCCCAGGGGTGCCAAGAACGCCTTTGAAAGGCCGTTTTCTATCAACGACCGTTGGGTGAAGGCGGATGATGGTATTTGGTACCATGTACCGAAATCTGGTATAAACAAAAAATGAAAGGACTGTTGGCTTACTTTGAAGGGGGTGATGAGGCGTTCGAGTAGGGTTGTATCTTGTGTTTAGGGATTAGGATTATTGTTCAGTAAATAATAGAAGTCGCGTTTCAATAAGGAGGAACGTAAAATGAGAAAAGTTTTATTGGGAGTACTTGTTGCTATGGTTGCGGCATTGAGCTTTGGTATGGCTCAAGCTGCTCAAATTGATGGTCTCCAGACCAGAAGCGGAGCAGCTCTGCCCACAGGGCTGGATGTCTATGTTAATCCAGGGGATCTCGGTGATGCACTTATCGGTGGGTATTACAATGCCCGCGGGTCTTTGGACATGATCAGCTTGGTTAATACTTCCACGAACACCGGTGTAGTGGTCAAGGTCCGTTTCAGGGAAGGCAAGTACAGCAATGAGGTCTTGGACTTCTTCGTGTGCTTGAGTGCCGGAGACCGCTGGACTGCATGGGTTTATGGAGATTGCGATTCCGGCAATCCGGCGCATCTTTTAGTATGGGATGACGATACCCCGACATACCCTGACTTTGGATCCGACAATGCGGAGGATTTGAAGTACAGTGGTACTGGTGCCGCCAGTTGTGTAACAGCGGACATGACCAAGGAAGGCTACTTTACAATCATCGCTGTTGCGAGTTGGCTTGATACCCCGGGCGCGTTGAAGGTAGTAAGTACTGACGAGGAGTGCGGTGAAGTGCTGGGTATATTTAATGCTGATGCTTTCGATGCTCCGGATCTCATTGATGCCGGCAACTACCTGACCGGTACCGTTGCGATCTATGATGTTGTAGATGGCGCTGCCGCTTATGCCTATAACATGACCTCCTTGGCCGACTTCGAGGGGGCGGTTATTGCTGGTGTAGGATTGGGGTTGGATGATCCACCGACCTTTGCGGACTGCCAAGATGGGCTTAACGGTGTAAATTATGTTCTGATGAAGGACAATCTAATAGCTTTATATGATATTGAAAGCATCTTGAGTGCCCAGTCAGATGTTATTATCACCTTCCCGACCAAGACACAGACTATTACAGCTGTAGGCGTCCAGAACCCATTCCAGGGCGGTTTGGATACCGACGATTGTGCTTGGGACAGCGATGCGTGCGAAAAGGTGAGTGTGAGCCTATGGGATGATGAGGAGAACTCCCCAGAAATTACTACTGGATTTTCCCCATCGACCACCACCGACCTTGAGCTGTGCAATGAGGTCAACTACATTATAATTGGTGAAAATGCAGCTTCCCTGCTGGACACTGATCTCCTGCAGTTTAAGGTTCAGATGGACGGATTCGATATCGGCTGGATTAATTTCAATTTCACCACTCACGAAGCGGCGGATCGACTTATTGGCCTG
>JAFDDO010000147.1 GCA_019310825.1 Deltaproteobacteria bacterium
GCGCTGGGGGCAGGCCTGGGCCTTTCATGCCCTGACGGAATATGTCAGGATGAATGCTGAATGATGGAAGATTATAAAAATCTGCCCTGCCCGTTGCAGGTAATGTCTTTGCAGGTAACCCCTTTTGTGAGCTACCGCCATGCTTGTGCCTGCGTGGAAGGTTTGATTGATTCAGGTCAAAAAGCATACAGCGTAGCTGTCAATCCGGAAAAAATATATAAGGCAAATAATGACCGTGAACTGGCCGATCTTATCAACAGTGCCCAGGTATTTATCTGTGACGGTATTGGAGCGGCTCTCGCTGTCAGGGTGTTGTACGGCCGGGCGGTCAGAAGAATTACCGGCATAGCGCTTTTCTTTGAGCTGGTAAAAAAAGCTTCCGAAAAGGGGTGGAGGGTCTATCTCCTTGGTGCTTCTCCCGAGTCTAACAAGGGGGCTTATGATACTCTTTTAAAAAGCTATCCTGGATTATCGATTGTTGGTCGTCATGACGGTTATTTTAAGAATTCAGGCAAGGTCATTGAGGATATCAACAGGTCAGAGGCAGACATTCTCTTTGTGGCTATGGGGTCTCCGAAGCAGGAACAGTGGCTTTCTGAAAATCGGGATGCGATTCAGGCTAGTTTTTGTATGGGGGTAGGTGGAACTTTTGACGTGGTCAGCAGCAAGGTAAAATGGGCGCCGGCCATTTGCCGTAAAACTGGCACGGAATGGTTGTACCGGTTATTCAGTGAACCCAAACGCTGGCGCCGACAGTTGGCTCTGCCGAAATTTGTTTGGTTCTTATTGAAATATAAACTGGCCGGAAATGGAAAGCTATGAAAATTTGATAAAAGAGAAAGGGATGCGTAAAGAAAAATGAGGGAAGAGTGGACAGAGGCCAGAGGTCAGTTAAATGAATGGGGGAAAGCGCACGGGTGTCGTTTCACCGAATAGGGAAAGTTGCTAACTTTTTATGACTCTAGAGGTGTCTTATGAACTGAAATGATTCAGAAGTTGCTTGAATCGTTCGTAAATATCTCTTCTGTGCCCAATATAATAAATTTCAATGCGCTGTTTCTCTTCAGCTAATTTGTAAATAATCCTGTATCTTTTGGGCTTAAACGACTTGAATCCGGCTAATTCCCCTTGCAGGGTAGTCCCGGAATTGGGGCAGTTACAAATCTGTTCTATAGCCTTTTTAATGAGTCTTTTGCTATCGGGATGAAGTTTAGCCAAGGCCTTGCTGGCTTCAGGGGTCAATCTGATTTTCCATCGGATCATTCCGGGAAAACCTCATCATAATCAACCCACATTCCCTTATCCGCTTCCTGAATCGATTTTCGTATGGACTTCATCGTCTTTTCATCGGAAAGAATTTCTAATGTTTCCAGCAGTCCCTCAAATCTATCCATACTAATAAGTACCGCTTCGGGTATCCCATTTTTTGTGATAACTATAGCATCGTCAGAATCTTTGATTTTTCTGACCATATCCAAGAGGATGGTTTTTGCCTTTGTAACAGGAACGTAATTCTTAATCGGTTGCACAGAAAACCTCCTTTTGTGTATGGTTATTATAGTGACCATAATTATGTATGTCAATGGGCTTGTGATATATGGGACGTTGGCACTTTGTCACTTTATAAACCGCCAAGGCACCCCATTACCATCTCTCAGAGCTACCCCGGTTAAATGGCTTCCAGATTTCACTGGGCAGGCGGGATAAAAATCTCGCGGGGTAAACTATCAAACTACTTGTTGGTTGTTTGCTGAAGTATTCCGAGGAAAGCGGACGATTTTATTGAAATCCTCCTGGAAGGTTGCCAGGAGCGTCAGTGAAATGGTTTCTTCGAAAGACTGTGCCATAAGAGGACAAAAGATTGACTGAAAGTGGTTTATTGATATATAATTTGTTCAAAATATTATATCATAAAGGTGGTCTAAATGCGGACGCTTATAGATATACAAGATGAGCTTGTGAAAGATTTATTGAGAGAAACCAAGGCGAAGACAAAGAAGGATGCAATAGTGACAGCTATAGAATTCTATCTCGGCCAAAAGAGGCGAGAGGCATTAGCCTCTCTGATTGGCAACTACGATTTTGGTTACAATTTAGAAGAATTAGAAGAGATGAGAAAAGATGGCTAAAGTAATTATTGATACCTCTGCCTGGATAGCTTCTTTTCAACGAGAAGGGGATCTGGAACTAAAAGGGCTCGTGAAACGGCTCATCACTGAACAAGATGTTCTTTTGCCAGGGATAATAAAGGCTGAGTTCTTAAGGGGAGCAAAAGATGGAAAAGAATACGAAAAACTCAGCGATTTACTGAAGGGGTTGGCCTACTTGCCAGTAGAAGATACTTTTTGGGAGAGGCTCTCCCGGTTTTCTTTTGAACTTTTTAGAAAGGGGCTTACCGTTCCTCTCACAGATACCTGCATAGCCTTAATTGCCATAGAAAATGATGTTCCCGTGGTGCATAAAGACAAACATTTTGATCTTATTGCCCAGAGAAAACCTTTGAAAATATTGACGCCCAAATCGGTAGAATTTAGGGAACGGAGTTAGTTTACGTGCCGGAATCCAGACATCTTACCCTGAGTTATTGAGGAGTTACAAAAGCTAACGGCTAATAGTTAATCGCACAGGTCATATTTTTTGAGGTATATTACCCCCAAAAGCGTAAACTACTTTGGGCTAATTATGAAGGATGCCAATTTTTTATTATATTTCATCATCTGGTTCGTCGATTGAATGCAGAAAGGTTGCTCAACGAGCTTGAACAGTCCATTATAAGCCTTGAAAACATGCCTGAACTGTAATCAGGAGGCAGAGACAGAAGTCGGAGACAGAGATCGGAAGTCAGAGGTCCATAAGGATGCGGAGTTTGTCTTCAGCTTGGAATAAAGTTTCTTGATCTGCCTTTCCTAAGCGGTGTATTAGCCGTTCCTTTGAGACAGATCGAATATCCTCGCACTTGATAAAGCTGACTTTGTTCAGACCACTTTTTGAAGGTTCTATCGGGACATGTGATCTGATTCCCTTTTTCCTGGTTGTAACCGGTATAATAATGATGAGTTCAGCCGGGCTCTGGTTGAAGAGGTCAACCGAAATAACAAGTCCCGGCCGTCTACCCGATTGCTCATGACCGCGGACAGGGCTTAAGTCGATAAGCCAGAACTCACCGCGCTTAGGTCTGATATCAGTCATGCTTTTTCTCCATCACCAAGCGTTATATCCCACTCTTGTCTCTCCTGTAGTTCATCGTGCCAGCTTTCATTATTTTCGCGCAAGTTGGTAAAGTCTGCGCTCAGGCCTTCAAGAAAGCGCTGTCTGCGGTAATGTTCTATCGCCTGTTCCACGATGGCTTGCATCGATGTGTTGTCCTGGCTGGCCAAGGTATGAAGCAACTCCTGTGTGGTTTTGCTGATCCTGATTGTTGTGGTAGCCATGGCTTCCTCCTTGCGTTTATTGTATACAAATTAGTATGCATATATGAATACATTTTGTCAACATAAAAAACCAAATGTAGCAGAGAGGATCTTGGTGACATCATTGACTAAATTGAATAGCTTTTTATTTTTTGACACAGTGAATTAGCCACAGACCCACACAGACATTTCCTTCTACGGAGTCCGCAGAAGGAAAAAGTATCATCGCTTCGCAATAATGATTATACTGCAAAAAGCCTGAAAGAGAAAAATTTTCAGACACTGATTATTAATACGGATTAAGAAGTAGGGACCGTGTAATCAGTGTATCGCCATAGGTGACCCGCGTCAGAAAAATCTTAGGACTCAAAATAAAGATAAAATGTGACGATCCTGTTTAAATTAAATGAATTTATTGCCGAAAATAAGACCTGAATCCTATTTAAAGGGCCTCTTATACAGCTTACTATTGACAGGTTTGTACTATTCTTCTCACCGGGTGATGATTTCATGGTGGAGGAGAGCAGACTACACTTACTGCTATCTTGTTCCCTTTATTATTCTATACTTAATATGGGAAAAGAGAAACAGCTTGAGGCAAACCGTATCACATCCTGAATGGGCAGGCCTTGCAGCGTTTTTGGTCGGGTTACTTTTTTTCTGGATGGGCGAGTTAGGCGGAGAGTTCTATACGCTTTATATATCCTCTTGGCTGGTTATGGTTGGGCTCTGCTGGCTACACATGGGTTGGCAAAAGTTGAAGGCGATATGGTTTCCTCTTTTCATATCTCTTGCCATGTTTCCCCTTCCCAATTTCCTTAATACCAAGATCACGTTGAAGCTCAAGCTCCTATCCTCCGAGCTGGGTGTGGCTATGATGCAACTCTGGGGGATGTCTGCATATAGGGAAGGAAATATCATAGATCTTGGATTTACCCAACTGCAGGTGGTGGATGCATGCAGTGGGTTGCGGTATTTTTTCCCTCTCATTGTCCTTGGAATTCTTCTTGCCTATTTTTACAGAGCCCGGTTTTGGAAAAGCGCTCTCATTGTTATTTCAACGGCCCCTCTTTCCATTATTACCAATAGCCTGCGCATTGCTCTTACAGGCATTCTCTATGAGTTTTGGGGCGCGGAAGTTGCCGAGAGTTTTTTCCATGGGTTCTCCGGTTGGTTCATCTTTATGTTTTCACTCGGCATCCTTTTACTGGAGATGTGGGCATTAAATAAGATTTTTCCGAAAACAGGAGAAAAAATAAGTTTAAAAGCCAAAGGAGAAGAGACGACGGAGGAAATGGGAGAGAAAATTCGAAATTCGAAATTCGAAATTCGAAATTTCTTTTCCCCTCCTCAGTTTGTTGTGGCTGTTATTTTGCTGGGCGCCACGCTGGCTATTTCTCATGGGGTGGAATTCCGTGAAAAAATTCCCATGAAAAAGTCTTTTGTAGAATTTCCACTAAAAGTCGATAAGTGGATAGGTGTGCGGAGGTTTAAGGAACGAAAGATTATTGATGCTCTAGACCTCAGCGATTACGCGATCGTAAATTACGAAGATCCCGAGGGAAGGTCAGTAAATTTCTACGTGGCCTATTACGAGACACAGCGAAAAGGGGGGTCGATTCACTCGCCCAGCACGTGTCTTCCTGGCAGCGGATGGATCTTCAACCATGGTGGCGAGATCGATATTTCCACCTCCGGATACAATGGCGGCAGCATGCGCGTCCGACGTGAATAAAAAAAAAAAGGAGCATA
>JAFDDO010000020.1 GCA_019310825.1 Deltaproteobacteria bacterium
TTGTTGATCATGTAGGCTGCTTGCGCTCTAACACCCATTCAATAAATGAGGGAAGTCGTAAGAAACGAACCGAGCTATTTCTTAAGGTACCGGCTCAAGGGGAGTCAGGAGTCAGGCAGATACTTACTCAAATGGGGTTAGATCAAGGAACGTTACTCGTAGGGTTTAATCCAGGCGCTGCATATGGACCGGCGAAATGCTGGCCGGTGGAGAGATTTGTATCTTTAGGAAAGGCCCTTACAGAGCGTTTCAAGGATTGTCATATATTGGTTTTTGGGACCAACAAGGAAAAGTCTGTGGCAGAGGACATTTGTGGTCCTATTGGTGAAATGGGCCGTAATTTGGCAGGAAAAACAAGCCTTGCTGAGGTCATGGGGCTGATATCAAACCTCGATTTGCTCGTGACAAATGATTCTGGTCTTATGCATATTGGCGCAGCCTTGGGAGTTCCTTTGGTTGCAATTTTTGGTTCTACAAATCCGGTTACAACAGGTCCATGGTCAAACAATAGTGTTATAATTCGCCACGAACTTCCATGCAGCCCATGCCTTAAACGCAGTTGTCCCACGGATTTTAGCTGTATGCTTGGTATTGAGGTTGAGGAAGTTTTACAGGCCTGTCTGCAACAATTAAAAACCGTTCAGGGTTCAGAGGTTCAAAGGTTCAGAGGTCATAAGCGCTAAGTTATTTTTGCACCGGATGGACCAATGAACATCGAACATCGAATGTTGAATGGGGAAAATGAAGAAACAGACTTAAGACCTGGAAGAAAGGCTGCTAATTATTGTAGGACACGGTATATCAGTATACTTCAGCCTTCAGCCTTTAACCTAAATGGCTAACATATAGAAATAGCTATTGAATGTTCGGAATTGGATATTCGTTTTTCATTCGACGTTGGACGTTCGATGTTCAATGTTGGACGTTCATCTTTTAAAACAATTCCGTACGGTATAAACGTAACCCTGAACCCTTGAACCTCTGAACCTTTGAACCTTTGAACCCTTATAGAAATGAACATTAAAAGAGCAGTATTTCTCGACAGAGACGGGACAATCAGTGAAGAAGTCGGTTATCTGCGCCGGTTGGAGGATCTGGTCTTGATAGAAAGGGCAGGTTCAGGTATTCGTCTCCTTAATGATTCCGGCTATAAAGTCGTTGTAATAACCAATCAATCCGGAGTAGCCAGAGGCTTCTTCGATGAGATTTTTGTCAAAAAGGTACATGAAGAGATGGCAAGGCGTCTTTCTAAAAGTAATGCCTATGTTGACAGGTGGTATTACTGTCCGCATCATCCGACTGAAGGGAGAGGAAAATACAGGGTAAAATGTGGTTGTCGTAAGCCATTCCCAGGCATGGTAGATCTTGCCATCAAGGAACTAGGCATAGTTCCGGAGGAATCTTTTGTTGTGGGAGACAGCATTCGAGATATAGAGATTGCCTGGCGTGTGGGGGCAAAGCCCGTACTTGTCTTGACCGGCTATGGAAAGGAGACCCTTTCACGGCTTTTGCCGGACCAGAAGAAGCGATTGCCCCACATTGCATCTGATCTATTTGATGCCTGTGAATGGATATGCGAATACTGTTGGTAAAACTCAGCGCTATAGGAGATGTAGTACATACACTTCCTGCCCTTGCCGCTTTGCGCAAAAGATATCCTGATGCACATCTAAGCTGGTTGGTGGATGAGGCAGCCTCTGGCCTGCTTTGCTCTCATCCTATGCTGAATGAAGTAATAATCTATCCCAGGCGCAGGTTTGGAAAACTAGGCGGTAATCTGAGACAGTGGCCAAGGTTGATTAAAGAGTCCGGGAGTTTTATTAGTAACCTTCGCAGTAAAAGCTACGATGTTGTGATAGACTTCCAGGGTCTGCTAAAAAGCGGTATCCTGACCGGACTTTCGCGAGGAGAATGTAAGCTTGGTTTTGCAGAAGGAAGAGAGGGGAGTTCTATATTTTTAACGGACAAGCTTCCCCGCTATGATCCTGACGAGCATGCCGTGCTCCGCTATCTCAGGCTGGCTTCTCATCTGGATGCAGATATTAAGGAACCTGAGTTCCCCTTAGCCATTGGAAAGGCTGATACGGAGAAGGTGGGCCGGCTGTTGAAGGAAGCAGGTGCGGGAGATCGCCGCATACTTTGCCTTAATCCAGGAGCTACATGGGAAACAAAGAGATGGACCCCAAAGGGATTTGCAGAAGTAGCAGACAGCTGTTTCGAGCGCTGGGATATGGTTCCCATTATAGTTGGAGGGCCGGGCGATAAGGGCCTTGCTTCTGATATTGCAATGTTCGCAAAGCATCCTGTTATTAATTTTACCGGGCTAACCAGCCTCAGGACCCTTGGTGCTTTATACCAGAGGGTGGGGGCTGTGGTAAGTACTGATACAGGCCCCATGCATCTGGCAGCCGCAGCCGGAGCTCCTCTGGTTGCCTTGTTCGGACCCACGGCTCCATGGAGAACAGGTCCTTTCGGCAAGGAAGAACAGGTTATTAGATTGGGGCTTTCATGCAGTCCCTGTTTTAAACGTAACTGCCCTGACCCGAAATGCATGATGGATATTTCTGCTGAGCAGGTTATCGAAGCGGTTGGGAAAATTGGAAAAATTAGGAGATCTGGTGATTGAGTGATTTGGTGATCGGAGGTAAATTATGAGCAAGCCCATTAGTCCCGAACTGTTAAATATTCTTGCGTGTCCCAAGTGTAAGGGTGAGGTGAAGCTTACTGAAAATGAAGATGGGTTGATTTGTGAAAGCTGTAGTCTGCTATACGAGATAAGGGAAGGTATCCCCGTGATGTAGATAGATGAGGCAAAGCCTTATCCCATAACAAAAAAGTAACCGTTCAGGGTTCAAAGGTTCAGGGTTTATTGAAAATCCAAGCCATTGATTTGTGAGTTCTGAATGGAGAAGGCTGGAGAATAGAACGCTTTGAGGATATTAAGGGATGGCAGTTGGCCCGAGAGCTAACTCGTAAATTCATCGAAAGAAAAGCAACCTTGAACCCTGAACCCTTGAACCTTTGAACCTTTACAGAAATGAAATGAAAAATCGCATAAAAAGACTTAAGGAAGCCATCCGTCGATTTAACTCCTCTTGTCTGCTGGTGGCCGGAGATATCATGCTTGACCAGTTTGTTTGGGGTGATGTATCGAGGATATCCCCTGAGGCGCCGGTCCCTGTTGTGGAAGTCCAGAAGGAGACAATGCTCCTTGGTGGTGCGGCAAACGTGGCAAATAACCTCCGGGCCCTGGGCAGCCCTGTAATCCTTGGAGGCGTAGTCGGGAAAGATGCCATGGGCGAGAACCTCAGAGAGCTCGCCAGTTCCAGGGGTATAGATGCTAGCGCTGTTGTTGATGGCATACGCCCTACCACGATCAAGACCAGGATAATCGCCAGGGGTCAGCAGGTAGTGAGGGTCGACAGGGAAAATAATAACTCCTTAAACGACTCATCAATAAAGGCCCTGGCCGAGGCCTTTGAGAGACTGGCTCCTAGAATTGACGGAATTATTGTATCTGACTATGCCAAAGGTGTTGTTTCTGCTCGCTCCATGGATAAATTAAGGAAAATCTCTGACGAAAGAGGCATTCCTCTTTTAGTAGATCCCAAGCCTGCCCATAATCACCTCTACCATGGAGTGACACTGGTGACCCCTAATAGGCAAGAGGCAGAGGCAATAGCAGGTCTTGAGATCAAGGATACGGAAAGCCTGAGTCAGGCTGCGCAACAGATCCAGGGAAGATTGGGAACAGAGGCGGTACTCATTACACGAGGATCGCACGGGATGGCCCTCTGGCAAAGGGAAAACGGATTATTTACAGTGCCGACTATGGCACGTGAGGTCTTTGACGTCACCGGGGCAGGAGATACCGTCGTAGCGGCCATGGCCTTGGGAATAGTCAATGGGCTCAGTTTCCCTGAAGCAGCCTATTTAGCAAATATTGCCGCTGGTGTAGTTGTTGGAAAAATCGGAACTGCTACTGTAACTGCTGAAGAAATCATGGAGATATTAGAAAAAGAAGGGGACGAGTAGCATCCAGCAGAACTCGGATAATGAGCATATTACGGACCCCGCCGCCAGCCAAGCTGGTTTGTAGTATATTTTCTCAGCGAAAAGGGCTCATAAACAGAGTGGCTGATGCCCTGTGCAGTGTATACGGCACTGCTGATTTTAAGAGTCCGGTCATTCCGTTCGACTGTACTTCCTACTATGAGAAGGAGTTTGGGAGAGGCCTCAAAAGGATATTCATAAGTTTTACAGAATTGGTGTTTCAAGACGATTTAGTGGATATTAAGCACGCCACTAATAAGCTGGAACAGGAATTCAGTACAGAAGGAAAAAGACGAGTAAATATTGATCCTGGTATTTTAACTGCTGAACGTCTTGTGCTTGCCACATGCAAGAATTTTCCCCACCGTATTTATCTTGGCCGGGAAGTATTTGCAAATCTGACTTTCATATACCGGAAAAATTCTTTTATACCTTTACCATGGACGTACCCAGACTATTCACCGAAAGAGGTAATAGAGCTCTGGAACAATGTGAGAAAATCTTATCTGAAAGTGCTCAGCTATAGACAATGTTGAATGGTGAATGGTAGAAGAAGATTTAAAAGACATATACTTTTACCTTAATTCAAAATTCAACACTTATTATAGCAGATAGGGTATTTTCAGCGGAATCAAAAATGGTGATCCAATGCTACAAAGTATGACTACATTTGCACGTGTGGAATATATCGAGGATGGCTGGTCTTCCGTATTGGAGCTGAAGTCTGTAAATGGAAAGTTTTGTGATATCCATATCAGGTTACCCAGGTGGATGAATCCCATTGAAGACCGCATTAAGAAATTGGTGCAGGAAAGGATGATTCGCGGTCGCATTGACCTCAGCATACAACACGAAGGTAGTGATGCAACAAGGTCTGTCTTTAAGCCTGACCCGGATCTCGGACGTTCTTATCTAAATGCAGTTAAGTCTTTGGCTAATGATCTTGGTTTAGAGAAAACCCTGGATCTTCCGACGCTTTTGTGTTCTTTGAAGGACGTTATCACTGTTCAAGAACAGGGACCGGATACGGAGAAGGCATGGGAAAGGATAAAAGGTCAATTAGAGGAATTACTTGACAAGGCTGTAGAAATGTCAGTAACGGAGGGAGTCACTCTAGAAAAAGATTTGCAATCAAGGCTGTCTAAGATTGAGCAATGGGTTGAAGACATATGAAGGCGGACAGAAGAACACCTCAAGAAGGCCCAGCAAGCGCTCAAGGACAGGATTCAATCAATTTTAAGAGATGTGCCCGCAGACGAAGGACGTTTAATTCAAGAACTGGCAATACTTGCCGATAAATTGGATATTACGGAAGAGATAGTTCGGGCTCGGAGCCATATAGAGCAATTTAGAAATTTTTTTGCGAAAGAGGGGGCAATAGGCAGGAAAATGGATTTTTTACTCCAGGAGATATTCAGAGAGATCAATACGATGGCCTCCAAGTCATCTGATTCTCTGATTTCTTGCTCGGTCGTTGAGATCAAGGGTGAGCTGGAAAAGATACGCGAACAGGTTCAGAATGTAGTATAGGAATTTGGTAAGGAGAACAAATTATGAGCTGTAGATGTAAACTGCTTAATATTGGTTTTGGTAATACAATAGTGGCTGAACGTGTTGTTGCCATAGTCAATCCGTCCTCTGCTCCCATGAAGCGTTTGAGAGAGGAGGCAAAGGTAAATAGCCGCCTTATTGACGCAAGTCAAGGTCGTCGAACTCGTTCCATAATTATAACAGACAGCAACCATATTATACTCTCTGCTATACAGGCGGAGACAATTTCCCAAAGACTTGGTGCAGACGTTTTGACCAAATCAGAAGAAAAAGACCCAAAATACTGATTGTGCTCCATATCAATGGAACAAGGAAACCTATTTGTGATTTCTGCCCCTTCAGGGGCTGGAAAAACCACTTTATGCCGCAGACTGCTTGAGCAGATTTCCGGGATTTCTTTTTCTATCTCATACACTACTCGTAATCCCAGGCAAGGGGAATTTGATGGTGTAGACTATCACTTTGTTTCCCGAGATAGATTCGAAGAGATGGTCTCTACCAATTCATTTCTTGAATGGGCACGGGTATATGACAATTTTTATGGAACAAGAAAATCAGAAGTACTGTCAAGGCTTGAGCTGGGAGAGGATGTGCTGCTGGACATAGATGTCCAGGGGGCCAGTCAGGTTCGCAGACTATTCCCGGAAGCCATTCTGATATTCTTGCTGCCTCCGTCGTGGTCGTTATTGGAAGACCGGCTCAGGGGTAGAGGGACCGAGGACTCCTCAAGGTTGAAACTCAGGATGGCCAATGCAAAATCAGAGCTGGAGGCAGTGCATAAATATGACTTCGCCGTGATAAACGACGACCTTTCAAGGGCCACTGAGGACCTGAAATCCATAGTGATCGCCCAGAGATGCAGAACACCCAGGACTTTGGCAAGGCAGGGCCTTGTCCAGGACCTTAAGTCTTCGTAGCCACCGATCCTTTTTTATCCTTCAATGATTCCCGACTCAAAAAGTAAATCAATAATAATCTGGGGCATACATCCAGTAAGGGAATTTCTAGAGATTTGTTCTGATGATTGTCAGAGGCTTTTTGTCCATCCTTCCTTTGGAAAGAAAAAAACGCAGGCCGGCCTGTTACGTCTGGCAGAGCGGCGTGCGGTTTTTGTAGAACGTACTGAAGACCTTGAAAGTACAGGCGTTCCCGCAGGATCTACACATCAGGGAGTTGCTGCCCTGGTAAGACCTGTTTGGTCTATTGACTTTTCCAGTCTGCCAATGTATTGGAGAGATAAAAATCCATTAGTGGTAGTATGTGATCAGGTAACGGACCCTCAGAATGTGGGGGCTATTATGCGTTCTTCAGTTGCTTTGGGTGTTCAGGCAATTTTGCTCCCCAGTCGGAGAACCTGCCGGATTACCGGAGCAGTAGCAAAGTCATCTTCTGGTGCACTGTTTCACATAAAGGTATGCCAAGTGGGAAATTTAGTAACAGCCATGAGGCAACTTAAGGAAATGGGACTCTGGATAGCAGGTTTAAGCCCGGACGGCGAGCATCCGCTTTGGGAGTTGGATTTAAATAGGCCTTTAGCACTGGTAGTTGGTGCAGAAGGGACGGGACTGCGCCGTCTAGTAAAGGAGACTTGTGACTTCCTTGCAAGAATACCTCATTTTGGCCCTGTTGGTTCCATGAATGTTGCGTCTGCTGCCAGCATAGCCTTGTACGAGGTTGCAAGACAGCGTAATTTATCGCCAGTTTACACTGGCATGAGGCGGTAATTTTATGATCACCCTATATGAGAAAATAACCGGGGCCGCATATGCGGTATCCAGGCCTTTCTTGGAGTTATGGTCCAGGTTAGAAGGAAACAATGGGATGTGGTCTGGTCGGCTGGGGCACCTCCCCGACTATGTTGCTGCAACAGGTCCTCAGGATTTATGGCTCCAGGCGGTTTCAGTGGGGGAAGTGGCTGTGGCGGAGGCCTTGGTCCAGGCCATTGACCGCCGGGCACCAGGATTAAAAATTCTTATATCAGTTACTACGCCTGCGGGTTTTGCCAGGGCAATGTCCTCCTTGGGAACCCGTTGCTCAGTGATTCCCTATCCCCTTGATTTTCCTCAGATAGTCCGCAAAATGGCAACTGAGGTCCGTCCCAGGGTGTATGCCTGCCTTGAGACCGAACTCTGGCCCAACCTTATCAGCGCGGTGAGGCAATTCGGGGGCAAGACCGTGCTCTTAAATGGCCGCATTTCAGCAAAGTCTTTTCCAAGGTATTTGAGATTGCTCTCGATTACCAGGCCCTTGCTTGTCGGTTTTTCAAAGATTTGCGCTATTTCTGATATCCACGCAAATAGGCTGGCTGCACTTGGAGCCCCTATGGATAGGATACAGGTCACAGGAAATGCCAAGTTCGAGGGTCTTCTGTCCAGACCTGATCCTGATCGTGTGATAGGCCTTCGCAATCGACTCAGGATTGAAGATTCGATTAAGGTTCTTGTTGCGGGAAGCTTGAGGGGTGGCGAGGAAAAAGAGGTAATAAACGCCTACGATTTACTTCAGTCTCGCTGGTCTGACATGATATTCTTTTTAGTGCCGAGGCATTTGAAGAAGGTCTCTTCTATTATAGGCATATTAAACAAGAAAAACATACCATACCAGCTCTGGAGTGAGCTGGAGGTAAATCAGAGACGGACCGCGAAGGTCGTAGTGGTAGATGTAATAGGTCCACTTTTTGATCTCTATGGTTTGTCTACAGCGGCCTTTGTAGGAGGTTCTCTGGTACCAAAGGGGGGACAAAATCTCTTGGAGCCAGCTGCTTGGGGCTGTCCTGTTATTTACGGTCCTCATACAGACAATTTTGAAGAGGCAAGAATAACCCTTGAGTCCCATGGTGGAGGTCAGGAGGTTAACAACGGGAAAGACCTGGCAGAGGCGGTAAATCTGTTATTTGAGGAACCCTTAAAAAGAGAAAAGCGGGGCAGAAGGGGCCGAAAGGCCCTTGAAGATCTTGCCAAAGGGGTCGCTACAAAGCAAACAGATATTCTGTTACAGGTTCTTGAATCCTAACCACCAGAAGCCTTAAGTCTGTGTAACTATTTAGGTTGAAGGCTAAAGTATATCAATCATCTCGCAACGATCGAATGCCTTAAGTTTCGTCCCTAAAAGCCTTCTACCTTCAGTCTATACACCTATTAGGTATTTAGGTTGAAGGCTGAAGACTAAAGTATTTCAACCATCTCGCAACGATCGAAGTAACTTCTCAATAAAGTCGGGCTGCTGTCATTGCGAGTGAAGCGAAGCAATCTCGTCAGCCAACTCAAATGCCCGCAGTTTTGTGTGATCACGCATGATTTGTCCCTATTAGCCTTCTACCTTCAGTCTATTTACCTGAATTTACATATCTCTTATAAATTAACAGTAGGCCTTCCAAAACAAGGTTTGGCAATACTGTTTCTATTAGAGAGCAATGCGGGGCTATTATCGGTGCCAGTCCTCCTGTAGCTATCACCCTGGGCTTTGAAGTAAATTCTGTAAAGAGACGCCCTATGATTCCGTCTGTCAGACCAGCAAAGCCATAGATGATTCCGGCCTTGATTGCTGAGGCAGTGTCCTGCCCCAGGGCGGTTTCAGGTTTGGCAAAAAGTTCTACCCTTGGGAGTCGAGATGTACCTTTAAAAAGGGCCTCTGCCGCCAGGAGTAAGCCGGGAGCTATGGAACCTCCCAGGTATTCACCTTTTGATGATACACAATCGAAAGTGGTTGCGGTCCCATAATCGACTATAATTACAGCATGTTTGTACCTTGAGTATGCAGCTAGAGAGTTTACGAGTCGGTCTGCTCCCACTTCATAAGGGCGCTTATAAAGGATGGGCATCCCGACAGGCACATCTTCCTGGACTACAAGGGCCCTTTTTTTCATATAATGGAGGGTTAGTTCCTCCCAGCTATGTATTAATGGGGGCACAACACAGGATATCAATACGTCACAAATATCTCTTAGTTCTATTTTTGCAAGTCGGCACAACTGGTCCAAAGATACTGCCAGTTCATCAGAAGTGGCTTCCTTATCCGTACGGATTCGCCAGGCTTTGAGGAAGTTGTCATCCCGGAAAAGACCAATTACAGTATGTGTGTTTCCAATATCTACAGCCATGAAGTATTCCCTGGAGTGTCTGCTATTTTCCATGGTAGATATAACTCCTTGATTATTTTCTTGACTTTTTTTGTATTTCTTAGATATGGATGTGCATCACCGAAGGTGAATCCCGGTATCAAGACAGTTGGCTACAAAAAATAATGGTATGATTCCGCCGGAAAAACCCAATCTGCGGCGCACAATTAAATTTTAAACTTTGAATGCTGAATGTTGAATTAAGGTATATGTCTTTTAAATTTTTTTCCGCCATTTAACATTTAGCATTGTCTATAAAGGGATGCATCTCTGGCTTTTTGAGCGGAATCATGTTTCAGACTTTTTGCAGCGTAATCATGGTATGAACAAAAAAGACTTTCCGGTAATTCCATCTGACAGGTCAGATGACCTTCATAATCTGAAAATTGCGGATTCATCTGATCTTGTCCTTTTTATGGCAGGGAATCAATTCATGGCAATGGAAGAGATCATCTCTGCTTTTCAAAAGGAATACCCTCATATCAAGAGAATCTTCTACGAGACTCTTCCTCCGGGACTTGAACTGAAGCAGATCTTATCCTGTGGCGCTGTCTTTGGTGATAAAGTGTTGGACATTTACCCGGATATTTACACTTCAGTGAATGAAAAAGCAATGAAGATACTGGAACAGTCCGGCCATATCAGTAATGAAGACTATCATCTGTATCTTCATAACAGGTTGTCCTTGATGGTTGTGAAAGAAAACCCAGCAAGGATAAATTCTGTTACGGACCTGGCGCGGGATGATGTCCGCATCTCTCAGCCAGACCCGGAAAACGAAGATATTGCTTTCTTGATTATGGAAATGTACAGGCAGGCAGGGGGGGATAGGCTGGTCCATCGTATAATGGAGGAAAAGCGTGCTGAAGGAACAACAATTTTCACGGTTGTTCATCACAGAGAGACCCCATTACGTATTTCGAAAAAGACAGTTGACGTTGGGCCTGTGTGGGCCACGGAAGTAATACATGCAAGGTCATCCGGTCTCGCGTTTGATGTGGTTGAACCTGGTGAAAAACTCGATCAGAGAAATGGGACAAACTATTATGTGTGCAAATTAAAAAATGCCCCGCATCCGGATAACGCCGGGATGTTTTTGGATTTCATAACTTCATCATCTGCCCAAAAGATCTATAGGAAATACGGTTTTCTGTCTCCATGATACCTATCCGAGACACAATCCGGTCGGAAACATATCCAATAATCAACTATGTCCTGATTGCGCTCAACATTCTGGCTTTTTTTGTGGAGCAATCACAGGGACGGAATTTTAACGAATTTATTTTTACCTATGGGCTTGTACCTGCTCGTTATTCCGTACCTCAAATTTCAGATTACTTCACAACTGCCCAGCAAGTGATGGTTTTTCTTACCTTCATGTTTTTACACGGCGGTTTTTTTCACCTTTTGGGTAATATGTGGTTCCTATATATCTTTGGTGACAACGTAGAAGATCATCTTGGACACTTTCGCTATCTCGCCTTCTATTTGCTATGTGGATTGGCTTCAGGGATTTCACATCTGTTTCTCAATTGGACGTCTCAAATACCAACCATAGGAGCAAGCGGCGCCATTGCCGGCGTGATGGGGGCCTACTTCATACTCTATCCCAGGGCTAAAGTCCTGACTTTGGTACCTATCTTTTTCTTCATCCACTTTATGGAAATCCCGGCATTCCTGTTTCTCGGGTTCTGGATTTTCTTTCAATTCTTGAGCGCCGCTCTTTCATCTCAGGCTGGCGGTATTGCCTGGTGGGCACACGTTGGCGGATTTGTTTTCGGTATCATTTTTTTGAAGCTTTTTCAGTTGCTGCCGGGAATGGATAAAGGACGGAAGTTCAGGAACCTGACTAAGAAGCGCACATCACGACGTCTGTAAGCTAAATTGAGCGATTAGCCTTTAGCGGTTAGGTATTAATTTAATGATTACAGGATGTTCTGCTATTACAAAATTAGGTATTAGCTGTTAGCTGTTAGCGATTAATATGTTGCTGTTTTCCAAATAGGTTACTAACACCAAAAAGCTAAATGCTAATAGCTGTTCATCACTGATTTCCACACTAATCCGTGATGAACCATTTTTCAAAGCTAATGGCTAATCGCTAATCGCTCAATTCGGGTGTAAGCAATTCGTTCGGTAACTTCTCAATAACTCGGGGTAAGATGTCTGGATTCCGGCTTACGCCGGAATGACGTTTGGATAAAAAAGCCAGGAATTCCTCCTCACTCAGGGTAGATATCCCGAGTTCTACTGCCTTTTGCAGTTTGGACCCGGAACCTTTTCCAACAACTACATAATCTGTCTTGCGCCCTACTGTGGAAGCGATTTGACCACCCAGATCACGGACAATGTTCTTGGCCTGTTCCCTTGTGAGAGAAGAGAGCCCTCCGGTGAAGACAAAAGTCTTGTCTTTCAGAGGTAAAGCCATTGTCTCATGACTATCAGTAAATCTGGTCCCGGCATCAAGCATACGCCTCACAAGTTCGATGTTGTGATTATCGCCAAACCATGACCGGATGCTGGAGGCTACTTCCGGACCTATTCCTTCTACCCCCTTGAGTTCTTCCTCGCTGGCATCCACAAGTATTTTTATTGATCCAAAATGGTCTGCAAGGAGCTGCGCGGTTACATCCCCAACGTGTCTAAGCCCCAAGGCATAGAAGAATCGAGCAAGAGTTGTATCCTTGCTGGCTTTTATGGCAGACAAGAGATTCCTTGCGGATTTTTCAGCAAAACGATCAAGCGACAGGAGATCACTCAGCTTTATGGAATGAAGATCTGCGATACTCCGGACCAATCCTGCACTGATAAGTTGTTCAGCCACCTTTGGACCAAGGCCGTCTATGTCCATAGCCCCTTTGCCGGCAAAATGGGTAAGTTGCTTCACAAGCCTGGGGAAACATTCGGGATTAGGGCACCGCCACGCAGCCTCTCCTGATTTGCGGCGCAGCCTGGAATCGCAGACCGGGCACGTCTGTGGCATCACAAATACCTGTTCCTCGCCACTCCTTCTCTCCGGCAGCGGTCTCACCACTTCAGGAATGACGTCACCTGCTCTCCTGACAATAATCCAGTCGCCTATCCTGACATCCTTGCGGCGGATCTCGTCTTCGTTGTGGAGAGTTGCGCGACTTACCACCACTCCACCCACCTTTACTGGTTTCATAAGGGCCACAGGGGTGACAGTACCAGTACGTCCCACGCTGAGTTGAATTTCGACAATTCTGGTTATCGCCTGGGCTGCCTCAAATTTATAAGCCAAGGCCCAACGTGGACTTTTGGCCTTTGCCCCAAGGCGTTTCTGGAGTTCAATCTCATTGACCTTGACGACTATTCCGTCGATTTCATAATCAAGCTCTTCCCTCTTTCTGTTTGTGCGCTGGTGATATCGTATTGCTCCATGGATGCCTTTTAGCTTTTCCACCATGGGGTTGACCCTTAGCCCCCATTTCCCGAGAGACGAAAGCGCCTCCCATTGTGTTCCAAAGCTGTAGCCTTCCACTACTCCGATCCCGTAACAAAAAATATTCAGGGGGCGGTCGGCGGTAATGTTCGGGTCCAGTTGACGAAGGGAACCAGCTGCGGCATTCCTCGGATTGGCAAAAGGAGGCTCACCCTCTTCCATGCGTCTCTTATTAAGACGTTCAAAGGCATTTTTGTTGATAAAGACCTCGCCCCGCACCTCAAGGCGGGTGGGTGGGGGAAGGTACCTGCTGATGAGCCTGAGAGGTATGGATCGAATGGTCCTCAAGTTCGTGGTTACGTCTTCTCCTGTGTAGCCGTCTCCGCGAGTTGATCCAAGAACAAAACTGCCATTTTCGTAAACCAACTCTACAGCCAGGCCGTCCATCTTAGGTTCAACCGTGTATTCAAGCTCTTCATCGATCTGAAGGAATCTCTTTCCCCGTTGATCAAATTCCAGCACCTCTTCCTGGCTGAAGGCATCATCCAGACTCAGCATAGGAACACTGTGGGGTACACCGGCAAACTTTTCTGAAGGTGGCGCACCGATTCGCTGTGTAGGAGAATCAGGAGTTATGGTCTCAGGATATTTGCCTTCGATCTCCTTGAGCTCATGCATCAGGGCATCGTAATCGGCGTCGCTAATCATGGGCTGGTCAAGAACATGATAGAGATAATTATGTTGGTTGATCTCTTCTCTTAGTTGTTCTATGCGCCTCAATATTTCAGATCGTTCTATTCTCATGCCTTCTCATTTCAGAACTCACGAATCAACGGCTGATTCCGCTGAAAAAACCCAATCTGCGGCGTTGCTTCAATTTTTCAATCACTGCGACGTACAATAAGTACTTCTCATTCCTGAAAAATTTCGCGCCTTGCATATCGGGTTTTTCAGCGGAATCATGTTTCAGACTTTTTGCAGTGTAATCATACGGCTTATATTTTCAGTGAACCCTGAACCTTTGAACCCTGAACCCCGAACTCCGAACCCGTGCAGGTTACACAATTTCAAAGTTGATGTGCATCCGGGCGACATTGACAGCCTTAACCCTGACCCTCACCATTTGTCCTAGATAGAAGATCCTGTGGGTCCTTCGTCCAACAAGGCGCTGTTTGTCCTGATCGAGCACATAATAATCATCCACTATGTCTACCAGGCGAACAGCTCCGGATATGAACATGTCCTTAAGTTCAACAAAAAAACCAAAGGAGATCACGCCGGATATTATGCCTTCAAATACTTCACCGATCTTGTCTGCCATGAAGCGGACTTTGAGCCTGTCAAACATTTCTCTTTCAGCTTCCATGGCTCCTCTCTCCCGAACAGAGCAGTGCTGTCCCAGGGTTTCAAGCTGCTCTTCAGTGTAAACAGGGCGTTTCCTTGTCCGTTTCATGTTGGCTTTCAGTATCCTGTGGACGACCAGGTCAGGGTAACGGCGAATCGGCGACGTAAAATGCAAATACGTAGTTGAAGCCAGGCCAAAGTGTCCAATATTTTGGGATGAATATACTGCCTGTTTCATGGTCCTGAGTAGTACGGTGTTTATTATATACTCATGGGGCTTGCCTGATGCCTCTTTGAGCACTTTCTGACACCATTTCGGACTTATTTCCTCTGGCACCTTGATATTCATTCCCAAAATCCGAGCAAAGCCCACAAGCTCCTTTACCTTATCCCGTGCAGGCAACTCATGAACACGGTACATTGCCGGTATGTCTTTTTTAGTCAAAAAGAGAGCAACCGCCTCGTTTGCAGCTATCATGAATTCTTCGACAATACGATGGGCTATGCTTCTTTCCCTCCGGACGATCTCTTCCAAATTCCCCCTGATCCCCAGGATCATTTCAGGCTCCGGAAGATCAAAGTCAATACTCCCTCTCTGGCGGCGTCTTTCGGAAAGGGCCTCTGCCAGCTCTACCATCCATTTTAAGTGCTTAATATGTTTTTTGTTTTTGGCTATCAGGTCCTTGTCTTTGTTATCAAGTATGCAGCGCACTTCTTTATAAGTGAACCTGCAATGGCTCCTGATTACGGCCTTGAAAAAACCGGCACGCCTGACATTTGCCTCCCTGTCAAAAAAAATATTAACCGCAATTGCTAAGCGATCTTCCTCGGGAATCAGGCTGCACAGATGGTTGGACAGCGTCTCGGGAAGCATGGGTACTACGGCACTGGGGAAATATACACTTGTGCCTCGCTCAATGCCTGTCTGGTCTATAGGGCTATTATCCGACACATAGTGACTTACATCGGCAATGGCAACAGTGAGAACAAAGCCTGTGCGGGTCTTCTTGACAAATACGGCATCATCAAAGTCCCTTGCCTGCTCCCCATCTATTGTTACCAGCGGTAGCTCCCGGAGATCCTTGCGTCCCAGGATGTCGTCCGGAACAATAGCCTTGGGTAATGCCTTGGCCTGAGCCATGACATCAGGTGGAAAGATGTGCGGAAGACCGCGCTTATGTATGACTATCTTGGTCTGCACACCCATGTCATCAGAATCCCCAAGGACTTCTACAACCCTTCCCTCAGGGTTCCTTCCCTCTGAAGGAAAGTTTTCAATTTCCGCCAATACAACCTGGCCGTTCCGGGCCTTTGCTGTATATTTATTGGGGACCATTATTTCATAGAGCAGCCTTTTCTCTTCAGGAAGTACGGTTGATACACTTTTGCCTTTCTGAAATGTCCCCACTACACGATTCACGCCCCGTTCAAGCACTCTTAGTATGGAACCTTCAATGCCCTTTCCACTGGTTTTTTCCACCCTTGCCACCACATGATCACCATGGACAGCACCCTTGAGACCGCGCGCAGGGATGAATACGTCATCGCCTTTCCCGGTCTCCGGTTGTACAAAACCAAAACCATCCGGGTGGACTGACAATCTTCCGGTAACCAGTTCCATAAGGTCCGAGATGCCATACCTGTCGCCCTTGAGCAGGACTAATTTGCCTTCACGAACAAGGCCGGCCACTATGGCACTTGCCATATTTCTTTCCTCTGGCCTAAGGTGGGACAAATGTATTATTTCCCGTAGATAAAGGGGCCGCCCCGCATTGCGCATTACCGTCAGAATACGTTCGGGGGAAAGAGGGGGAAGCTTCTCGGATTTTCGTCTTGATTTTGCTTTGCGTTTTCCCGACATGTAAAGATTATACGTTGAGGACTGAAAGGGGTCAAGAAATGGCTATGAATTCCGCATAACAGCCATCTGAAAACGCATTACCGTCTTTCCGGCACTAAGGACCCGTAAAGGAATAATTCCTCGGTTTTGCATCTCATCCTCAGGCCATCTTTGATCGATTTTCAATCGCAAAATCCTCAGCATAACACTGCTATCTTTCGGTTTAGAGCATGGAATGGCGGCAAGAAGGCCCAGAAGATATTTCTGGGAGCCGGAGAGCCTCCCGGAAAATATTTCCTCCTCCAACGGTACCGCCAGATACATTACCCAATATTTTACAAATTTTCAGACATTTACAAACCTTCTATCTGTTGGCATGAATTTGGCTTGTAACTCTGTGAATCCGGAGGATAAGCCGGAATAAAGGAGGACAAGGACGATTCAAGCAACCGAGAAGACATTGAACGAGAGAAAAGAAGAGACACCTGTCATTAATTCTTCTCTAACCTCTCAACCGACCTCCTTGAGGACGGAAGAATTGAACGCCATTGTCTTTCCCAGCAGAAAAGGTGCGGGCCCGGAAATGGCCAAACCCCACTTTTCTCCTCGAACCAACGCATTGGATTTATCGGCAGGGCCCGCCTTCGCCGACTTTTCGAGTAATGGGAGCGACGATTTTCTTTTTGGGAGGAAAATGACCAAGACCCTCCACTGGTCCATCCCTTGGTCTGACCTCATGATGATGATGTTCATCCTTTTTGCCGTGATGTACGCCTACCATGCCGCTTTTCAAGACGTGCCTTCGACTGAAATCATTTCAGAGCAAGCCGATCTGGCGATGACTGTTCCGGTGACTATCGATGAAACACCGTGGGAGCCCAGGGGAGATGCTATCCAGAAGTTATACGATCTGAGCAACAAAACGTTGGATGTCGAAAAATTACGTTCATTCGCTTCCGTAAACTTGGTCCAGGACAAAGCGGTACGAATTATCCTCACGGGGGATTTCCTTTTCGACACAGGGAAGGCGGAGCTCAAAGAAGAAGCCAAGGTATCTCTCAAAAAAATCGCTGGCATCCTCCGAAAGACACCTTACATGGTGAATCTGGTGGGGCACACGGATAATATACCTATACATACGGAACAGTTCCCTTCCAACTGGGAACTTTCAACAATGCGAGCCTGTCAGGTAGCACGATTTCTCATCGAAGATATGCATATCCCAGCAGAAAAATTTTTCGTCAGCGGACACGCCTTCTATGAACCCATTAAAGCGAATTATGGGGCGAAAAATCGAGCAGCAAACAGGCGTGTCGAGATCATCATGACCAAAGAAAAACCCTACGCTGTCCCGGACAGTTCAGGAATCTATAGTTCTGTATTATAATTAAGGAGTGAAAAAGTGGAACAAAGAACGATCATTGGATTAGGTGTTTGTGCCCTCCTTATTGCATTTGGATTTGCCGTAAACGGCAATGTAGGACTCTATTTCAATATTGCCGCTCTCTTCATTGTATTAGGCGGCACATTTGGAGCGGCCTTTCTCAGTTTTCGGACAGAGCGCCTCTCCATTGTCTTTAAGGTCATGCTAGCTTCCTATCGAACCAGAATGAAAGCCCCCGAAGAGATCGTGGAAATCCTCGTAGATCTTTCCGTAAAAAGCAGGCTCAAGGGAATTCTCTCCCTCCAGGAGGATGAAGATGAAACTTCCATCATGTTTCTGAGACGGGCCCTCGGATTTCTGGTAGACGGCTATACAGAGGTCCAGATCAAGGAAATTCTGAATACGGAAATGTACTTTTTCAAACTGCGGAGAGAGGAATCCGAACGTGTTCTCAGAACACTTGCAGAGATATGTCCTTCTTTCGGGCTCGTCGGCAGTGTGGTAGGAATCATCGGCATGCTAGCTAGCGTAGGTGAAGTCTCAATGATCCTCGCTACGATCCCGATTGCCCTTACCTCTACTCTTTACGGGGTGGTCTTTGCGAATTTATTTTTTCTTCCCTTTGCAGTCCATATGCGAGAAAGGACAGACCACGAATTGCTCCTCCAGAAAATCATCCTTGAAGGGGTGAGTGCCATTGAAAGCGAATTAAACCCCAGGGTCCTTGAAATGAAGTTGAAATCCTTTTTAACCCCCTCATCTCGTCCCTCATCTCGTGCAGGACGACTCATCTCTGTAAAACGTATTCAAGAACGATTTCAGATTAAGCCGGAAGCCGTTAACCCGGCTCCCGGGGGAAACCGCATTCTGCAGCCTGTTTCTAACTGATATCGAGTAGACCGGTTTTTCAATATGCGTAACTACTAAGGTGGATAGGCTGAAGGCCGCACCGTTTTTTGCCGGCGTCTGAATTTGCCTTGTTAGGTGGAATTGAACGGATGCTTACGACGGATTGATTGAATCACTTCGTCGAGCTGTTGAAGAAAACGTGATCGGTCACGCTTCTTTAGCGGCGGCGGCCCGCCCGTTATCTCTCCTGCGTCACGAAGCTCTGACAACAGGTTCCGAGTCGCGACGGACTCACCGATGTTGTTTTCCGTGAACGGCTTCCCGGTTGGACCAATTACCCGTGCGCCTTCCTTCAGGCAGCGGCTCGCAAGCGGAATGTCAGTGGTGACCACGATGTCGTGAGGTTGCACGTGTTCGACAATCCAATCATCGGCTGCGTCGAATCCGTTCTCTACAACTTCGAGGGCAATCCATCGTTCATTGGGAACTCGCATCCAAGAGTTGGCCACCAATGTGACATCAAGGCGATATCGGCTTGCGACGCGGTACACCTCCTGTTTGACCGGGCACGCATCAGCATCTACAAAGATGTGC
>JAFDDO010000148.1 GCA_019310825.1 Deltaproteobacteria bacterium
AGATAAGAGAAAAGGCTGTTGCGGTAAACAGGATTATGCTTATGGCCCCGTTAAACGTGAAAAAGGCCATATTCATCCGGGAAAGGTCTTTGGGGTTTACTACCAGCCTTTGCATTACCAGGAGTGCAAAGGTGACCAGTAAGCCGCAGTGGTATATCCAGTTGAGATGTGCCAGAAATCCCACTGAAACAAGGGCGATAAAGGCCATGAAGTGGAATATGCCTGAAATCCAGAAGGCCTTCTTTATTCCCCATTTTGCCGGTATTGAGTGCAGGCCTTGTTCCCGGTCAAAATCGTAGTCCAGGCAGCCATATAGAATGTCGAATCCGGCCACCCAGAAAAGTACGCCCGTGCTGAGAATCAGAGGAAGTAATTCTATACTTCCTTTTACCCCAATCCATCCGGCCATAGGGGCCAGGCTTAAAGCTAGGCCCAAAAAGAGGTGGCACATGGAGGTGAATCTCTTAGTATATGAGTAGCTTAGCACAACAGCCAGGAAAATCGGGGAGAGCAGGAATGCGAGTAGATTCAGTTCATGAGCTGCCATGAAGTAAATCCCTGAAGCAACTATTACCATGATCCAGGCGTCCCTTGCCTTGATAGTCCCTTTGGGGAGTGCTCTTTCTTTTGTGCGGGGATTTTTTGAGTCAAAGGGAATATCCACTATACGGTTGAAACCCATTGCAGCCGTCCTGGCTCCAATCATAGCAACAAGAATCCACAGGGAAGTCCATAGGTCAGGTGGCCCTTCAGCAGCCAAAAAGGCCCCCAGGTATGCAAAGGGCAGGGCAAGGATAGTATGCTCGAATTTTATCATTTCAAGCAGTATCCAGATCCTTGAAATTGGTGATATGGTGATATGGTGATTTGATGATTGCACGCAGTTATCCTATTATCAATCTTGAATTCAAACAATCCTGAAAATATGATTTCGCTGAAAATATCCCAGATGCAAGGCGAGAGATTTCATGGGAATGAGGCGTACTTAGCGTACGCCGCAGTGACAAGGAAATCGAAGCAACGCAGCAGATGGGGTATTTTGAGCGGAATCAATCAATTCCATGCCACCTCTTAATGCCTTCTACTTCGAGTCCTATGAATTCCGCCAACCTGCCGGCAAAGAATGATGCCATTTCATCAATATTTCCGGGTTGATAGTAGAAGCTGGGCATTGCAGGATATATTACAGCCCCGGCCTCTTCTGCTAACAGCATATTTTGTAAGTGGATTCGATTCAAGGGGGTTTCTCTGGGAACCAGTATAAGGGGCCTACGTTCCTTCAGGAAACAGTCAGCCGCCCGGTGGATCAGGTTTTGGCTGAATCCGTGAGCTATGGATGCCAATGTCCCCATTGTACAAGGGATGATTATCATGGCTTTCCATTTGCTTGAACCACTGGCAGGGGCAGCGGCCAGGTTGTCAGGACTGTAAACTGTGTGTGCCGCTCGGATCAGGGTCTGAAAGCCATCTTCCTTGATCTCAATCCTGCAGACCTGTTTCCCTGTATTGGATATAATTAGATGGACCTCCTGGTCCAGGTTTTTTAAGATTTCGATTATTTTGAGGCTGTAGATAGACCCACTGGCCCCGGTGATTGCAAGAAGGATTGGATCCTGGCCTTTATGCTTTATCATGTCTTCAGTCCCAGCTTTGGCCACATCTTGTCAATCTTTTTGATAATTTCAGTTTCCATTGTTATTACATCCGGCCACTGTCTTGTGAACCCTTCTTCTGCCCACTTTCTGGTGCAGTCTATACCCATTTTACTTCCATAAAGGGGGAGTGGTGATGCATGATCAAGGGCATCTACAGGCCCATCCGCAAAGACTATGTCCCTTCTGGGGTCTATGTTGTTACCCAGGCGCCATAATACCTGGGACAGGTCCTGTACGTCTACCTCGTTGTCAAAAATAAAGATTATCTTGCAGAACATCATCTGACCCAGACCCCAGAGGGCATGCATTACCTTGCGGGCATGGCCGGGATAGCGCTTGTCAATGGATATAAAGGCCAGGTTGTGAAATACGCCTTCAAGTGGAAGATTCATGTCCACAATTTCAGGCAAAGTCTTTTTTATCATGGGAAGGAAGAGGCGTTCGGTGGCCTTTGCCATGTAGCAGTCTTCCTGTGGAGGCTTGCCGACAATGGTGGCCGGATAGATAGCGTCTTTTCTGAGGGTCGTGCAGGTTACATGAAAGACCGGGTATTGGTCAGCCAGAGAGTAATATCCAGTATGGTCACCGAAAGGACCCTCGATCCTCCGTTCTTCGGGTTCTACATATCCTTCAAGAACTATCTGAGATGAGGCCGGAACCTCCAGGTCCACAGTCAGGCATTTTACAAGCTCGACCGGCTCTTCTCTTAAAAATCCTGCGAAAATGCATTCGTCTACGTCGTCAGGAAGCGGGGCGGTTGCCGCATAGGTCATGGCCGGATCAGGCCCGATGGCGACGGCAACTTCCAGGCGTTGTCCCATGCGCTCGGCAACCCTGTAATGGTGGGCCCCGCCTTTGTGGGTGTGCCAGTGCATGCCGGTTGTTTTTTTGTCAAAGACCTGCATGCGGTACATGCCGACGTTTCTGATTCCGGTTTTTGGATGGCGAGTAAAGACCAGGGGCAACGTTATGAAAGGACCTCCGTCCTCTGGCCAACATTGAAGCACCGGAAGGCGGGTCAGATCGACGTCCTCACCTTTGTAGACTATTTTTTGACAAGGGGCCTTTGAAACAGTTTTTGGAAAGGCGTTTTTCAAGCGTTTGAGCTTGGGTATTACTTTCAGTTTTTTTAATAGGGTGTCAGGGGCCTCTGACTCGATAAAATCCAGGATTTCGTCGCCAAGGGAGTCGAGGTTGGGCACTTCCAGGGCCATGGACATTCGCCTGTAGGATCCAAAGGCATTCATAAGCACAGGCATATCGAATCCCGGGACGTTTTCAAAGAGGAGGGCCGGTCCAAACATTTTGCAGACCCTGTCAGTGATTTCTGTTATCTCAAGGACCGGACTAACAGGCTCTTTGATCCTGACAAGTTCTCCATTTTTTTCGAGTTTTTTGATAAAATTCTGAAGATCCCAATAAGCCATGACTTTTACCTACCTTTCATTATTATCTAAAACAACTTGATAGTATAGTACCTAGTTCTAATTTTCGCGTTTTTTGTGGCAGAATATTTTGAACTTAGCGCCCCTCAGGCGGACTTAGAAAATTTTCGACACAGATTTCACGGATTACACAGGTTTTTATTTCCTAAACGAGATATCTCGTTTAGGAAATACCCAATGCCCTAAGGGCATAATAACCTAATTTGTTTTACCTAATCCGTGGCCATCCGTGTAATCCGTGTCTAAAATGGAAATTCCTATACTATCAAGTTAATTGAGTTTGAAGTGCCTAAAGTTGTGTGCGCGCTTTCAGCGAGGCCAATATAAATAGTGTCTGAACGGAAACCTACTCAAAAACGAACTTTTCGTTCAGGCACTAATATAAATAAATGGAGCAAAGCGACACCTTAACTTTAGGCACTATTTCGGTTTGTCCGGGTTAGGCATTTATGATTACACTGCAAAGAATCCTGAAATATGATTTCGCTCAAAAAGCCCGAGATCCAAGGCGCAACATTTTCCAGGAATGAGAAATACTTAGCGTATGTCGCAGTGACCATGATGATGGCTGGCCTGGATACGAAGAACCAACTATAACCTTTAGCTGGAAAAGGCGCCAAGGCAGCCAAACGGGGTAATCTGTGCGACAGGAGTCCAATTCATGCCTTTTATACCTCAAGACGGACCCGAAAATATCATTTGATTTCTTGAAAGCCTGATCCCAATCGTGATACACGATTTTTATGTTATAGGAATTGGTAGAGATGGAGTTTGTGGAGATTTTGGGCCCACAATTCAACGTTCACTGGTCACTCTGTTCCCCAATCCCTGAAAAGCGATTTCCTGTCACCTTTTTTTGAATTAAGAATGTTGGATGGCATTCCAAAGGTCTTTTTCCTGCTTGACCAATTACTGAAAACTCTTATTTCTAACCATTCTCAGTCGTTTTAAGACTATTCATGCTGACGGGGGCAACAAACGTCAGCAGTAAATTTGATTTCAACCGTGATATGGAGGTTGCCTTAAGCGATCCATTTTGTTCAGGCGACCCGGGTACAAACGGTACATTATGTATCTTGGTCGACAAACCTATATCCTTGGAGATACCGGATGTCCATTTTATTTGAATTACAACATTTTCCTGTTATTTCTTTCAACTAGATTGGAAATGATCCGAAAATAAAAATAAAAGGCGCTGTTGTCCCTATTATCGACATTATCGTTTCAAACATAAATTCAAAAGGGGGTAGTTATTGTGCGTGGTCTGAATTGTGTTGTGCTGAGCATTTTGTTTCTATTTTTACCAATGGCTGCCTTGGCCGGGGACCTGAATTCGCCGGCAGGTCCTACGAGCGCGGATAGTGCAATGTACACATTGGAGGATATTTACAATCGTCTGAACACCGGTACGGCAGGTTCGAAGCGGACTGGTGCATTTACGGAGCCTTCAGCAGGTCCGACTGCCGGCACTGGGCACACCTTGGACGAGGTGATGTCAAAAGCACCGTCTGGCGATGATACCAACGGGGCTGTTCTGTCTGAGGTGCTTGCAGGCAAGACATTCTGGGGACTCACCAGCGGGACATGGGGAATAAAGACCGGGACCATGCCGGATCGAGAAATGGATAATGCTTCTACGGCCCAGACACAATCCGGAGGAGTGAACTATTTTACAGCACCGGAAGGCTACTATGATGGGGGTGACCGAGTATCTGCAACAGACGCCCAAGTTGGAGGGTTGGACGTAAACCTGTCTTCGGACAATATCAGGAGCACCGTGACGATTTTTGGAGTGGCTGGAAAGCCCCAGGTGGTAGACACCACGGAAACAACCAATCCCATGGCGGCGACGAGGATGAAGACGGGGGATGTGGGCTTTGTAAACGGGAACAAGATTACGGGCACGGGAACAAAGGAGCTCTCTGCGGCCAATGACAGCGTCGCCGAGGGCTATTACGC
>JAFDDO010000149.1 GCA_019310825.1 Deltaproteobacteria bacterium
TCTCCAAGGTACTCATGACCGACACGATCACACCATCCGGGAATATCATTACGTGTGCCTGGGTCAGTACCAAGTACCTCAAGAATCTCACCTGATTTAATCTTGTTTATCTCCTTTTTTGTCTTCAGAATGGGCATTGGACAACTAAGTCCTTTGGCATCCAATGTATGGGCTACTGTTAGGCCATCCGGTGCAATTTTGCTCATGATTCCTCCTCTTTTATTTTATATAATTTGTGAATATTTTTTAGACATCAGCTCACATATGCCGAGCCTACGTATTTTGATCACCATGATATCGCACATTATCGGGTGACCATGTTCGCCTGAAAAACTATTAGTCACTTCACCAATTTTCTGCGATATTAAATCATTGCATCTTTTTTATAATACAAATAATATCTAAAAAGCTTGCATCACAGAAAAAAGGCGATAAAAAAGATAAACACATATTTTAAAGTAAAAAACTAATAATCACGTAGGTTGTCTGTACCAAAATTCGTTTACAGTGTCAAGCTTTCATTGAATGGTCATTCATACTTAAGGTCCAAGCTATCTTATTGATTTAATATTGGAATAAAAGCATACTCCAAGGGGAATATCACATGCTCTTAACTAGTAAAGCTATTACTCTGTGCCTGCTGATCGCTTTTTCAATTCACTTCATCATGCCCTTTGGCTCTTTTGCAAGAGAACTTATTCCCGGGCTGAACAAGGCCAGGCTCTCTAACGGACTTACTGCTATTGTGAAAGAAAACCACCGAGCGCCCGTGGTAGCCATACAGGTGTGGGTTCAAGCAGGCAGTGTCTACGAAACTGAAGGGGAGAAAGGCATTACCCACTTAATAGAACACATGATCTTCAAGGGCACAGAAAAAAGAGGGCCTGGAGAAGTGGCGAAAGAAATAGAATCTGTTGGAGGGTCCATTAATGCTTACACATCTCTTGATTATACAGTCTACCACTGCGTAGTCCCGAAACAGTTCCTGAACAATGCCCTGGACGTGCTTTCCGACGCGGTATTTCACTCATCATTTGATCCCGAGGAATTAGAGCGAGAGAAAAAAGTGGTGCTTGAAGAAATAAGGATGAGAGACGACAGGCCAAAGACAAGACTTTCTAGCTTATTAATGGAAACAGCGTATAAAGCACACCCATATGGACTCCCTGTAATCGGCTATCCTGAAACGGTCAAGTCTTTTGGACGCAAAGATATTCTGGCCTATATGGAAAGGAGGTATCGACCCTCACAAATTACCGTTGTTGTTGTTGGAGACGTTGGGGCATCTCATGCCTTGGCCGGTATCCAGGAAACCTTCGGATCAGTGACAAAAAAAGAGCCTCAAGAATTCACCTATCCATCAGAGCCGCGGCAGGACGTCCCGAGGATCGCTATGGAGGCAATGGAAATCCAGGAAGGCTACCTGACTGTGGCGTTTTCAGGATTACCCAACTTCAATGACCCTGACGTACCTATTCTGGACGTTCTAGCTGCCCTACTCGGAAAAGGGGAAAGTTCATATCTTACCTCGTCTCTACGAAATCGGCTACAACTGGTCCATAGCATTGATGCAGCAGCATTTACACCGGCAGGACCGGGAATCTTCGTAATCACCGCTTCTCTGGACCCGGAAAGGACCCAGGAAGCATTGCCACAAATCTTTCATGAGATCTTCCGTCTGGAGAATGAAGGAATACTTGACGAAGAGCTGGAGCGCGCAAAAGTCCAGGTAGAGACGGATTTTGTCTACAGCCAGGAAACCATGGAAGGAGAAGCAAGAAAGCTCGGTGTCTTTGAAACCCTTTCAAAGAACCCTCATGCAGAAAAACTCTATCTTGAGAAGGTCAGAGAGGTAACGGCCCAGGATGTCCAGCAGATTGCCGGACAAATTTTCAGACAGGAAAATATCAGTGTGGTCATGGTAATGCCTGAGGACCGCCTGCCTGAGCTTACGAGTCAGGAACTGGCCGTAATGGTCCAGGAAGCGGAACTCCTGGCCAAGGGAATAGAGTCCGACAGCTTGTCCAAGAGGCCTCGGAAGTACCTACTGTTGCTGCAACATTGGTGTTTCCAGGAGGAGTGAGATACGAAAGCGAGAAAAGTAACGGTCTCTTCAACTTCCTCGCAAAGGCCTGGACAAAAGGAACCGAGGCCCATAGCGCCCAGGGTATTGCCGAAATAATAGAGGGACTGGGTAGTAGCATCAGCGGCTTTTCTGGTCAAAATACCCTTGGACTTCAAGGCCGTTTTTTGAGTCAAAACCTGGATAAGGGCCTTGCCCTCTTCACTGAGATCCTGCTCACGCCCACTTTCCCATCTGAAGAAATAAAAAAGCTCCGTCCATTGATACTTGCAGAGCTTAAACGTCAGGATGATTATCTGCCTGGAGTTGCAGTAAGAGAATTCCGTCGTCTGCTTTTCTCGCCCCATCCATATGGCATGAACCCGTTGGGAAAGGCCTCTGTCATTAAAGCTATCAATTCAAAAAATCTGTTTGAGACTTATCGGTATTTTGTAATACCCGACAGGGGAGTGCTCTCCATAGTTGGAGATATTCGTGCTGAAGAAATCATCTCAAGTATTGAAACCATGCTTGGTGCCTGGTCGGTGGAATCGGAGATATCACTTTCCACACCTCCTGAACCAGACCCTCTGATTTCACGTAAAATTCTAAACCTGAAAAAGAAAAAACAGCAAGTACACATTGTGCTTGGTTTCCCAGGGGCTACTTTCAACAGCACTGAACGCTATGCCCTTGAAACCATGAATGCAGTACTTTCAGGTCAAGGCGGCCGCCTGTTCATTGATCTCAGGGACAAGAAAAGCCTAGCGTATTCTGTGACCTCATTCCTGGGACTTGGCCTGGACTATGGATCCTTTGCCTTCTATATTGCCTGTGCGCCTGAGAAAAAGGACAGGGCTGTAAAGGGCCTGTGGCAGGAAATCTACAGGGTAATACGGGAACCCGTGACTGATAACGAAATTGAAAGGGCCAAGAAATGGCTTATCGGAACCCATGAGATAAGCCTTCAAACCAACAGGGCAAAAGCCGTGGACATGGCCTTAAATGAACTCTATGGTCTAGGATATAACTTCTCGTCAGAATACGTTCTGAAAATAGATGAGGTAACTGCGGATCAAGTACTTAATGTGGCCAAAAAATTTATGAATTCGGAAGAATATGTGCTTGTAAGAGTAGGCCCGTAAACAGACTTTATGCTCAAACATATTAGCCTTATTGTCAGGCACGAGACTGAACTCCCAAAGGGGATCGGAGAGGTCTTGGAAAAGCTTTTCCGAAAGCGAGGGGTCTCTGTCAGTGAAGGGCAGGTAGATCCTCAAGCCGAGGCCATAGTAGTGCTGGGAGGAGATGGAACCCTTCTACACGTGGCAGGAAAGGCCTATAAGCTAGGAATTCCACTTCTGGGCATAAACCTGGGGGGCCTTGGATTCCTGACAGAGATCCACGTGGACGAGATGGAACAGGCCCTAGATTCTCTGATATCAGGAACTCTCGAGTTGGACAGGCGGGCAATACTCTCGGTTACGGTAAAAGTGTCTGATAGTGCAGATTCAACTTACTATGCACTTAATGAAGCAGTTATCAGCAAAGGCCCTTTAAGTACAATTATAACACTTCCTACCTGGGCCGGCGGCTCATTTCTCACCACATACCGTGGTGATGGACTGATCATCTCCACTGCAACCGGATCAACTGCGTATAACCTCTCTGCCGGCGGCCCTATCCTGCACCCTGGCATCGAGGCCCTTATATTAACTCCGATATGCCCCTTCGCCGTGAATGCACGTCCTCTTATACTGCCAGGTCAGATGAAAGTGGCAATACAGCTCAAAAATGCCATGGAAAAGATCAGCTTAATAGTAGATGGCCGGGTAAGTCATGAACTCAATGAAGGGGACTGGGTTGAGATGCAAAAGGCCAAGGGACACCTAAAACTCATAAAGTCCCCACTCAGGGACTATTTCACCATTTTAAGGGAAAAGCTTGGATGGGCAAAGGGTTTGGGGATATAGAGAAGAGCGATCCGGGGGATCACCCTCTCCATATATCATCCACAGCTCGTTTTATAAGTCTTAAGTCTCTTCCTTCTCTGAAAACGTGTCTTCAGCCTTTTCAGATTTCATGCGGGCAACAAGGCGTTCTTTCTCCCGCGACATTGCCTCTTTACCTGCTTCATAAGCAGATTCAAAAACAGCCTTCTTTTGTTCAATCACTCCCTTGCTCTTATCAAGGAGATCACCGGCTTTGTCACGGACATCATCTGCTACCCTATGGGCCTCACCACGGACCGCATAGGCCTGCTCCCTTATCCGACTTCTCACTTCAGAACCTGTTTTGGGAGTTAGTAGCGTGGCCAAACCGGCTCCGACAGCGCCTCCCAATAAGAATGCTATGGCCACACAACCGGCGGAATAGCGACCTTCACTATTGCTCATTTCTTGCTACCTCCTTTGAATCTAAGGTTTTCAGAAAGAAACTCCAAAGACGTCTTGATGCCTGTAGTCATACTTGCCACCTGCACCGCTAACCCGGAAAGCCCCGACCTTCCAATATTTGTTGCAACCCGGACGTTCTCACTTACCTCACGGGCAGCCTCAAAGAAATCCTGTGTCTGCTGAATCTTGACCTTAATATCACCAGTCAACTCCTGGATATCTCCAGTAATTTGATGAACATTATCTAAAATTGGGGGAAGATCTTTCTCAAAAGCCCTCCCAAGGTCCTGATATGCCTTGGTAGTATTCCTAAGTTCTTCAAGAAGAGGTATTAGCTGATTCTCTATCAGGGCCATACGCTGGTTTATCCCGTCCAGGGTTCCCTGAGCCGTATCCTCCAGCTCTGACAGTTTAGAAATTACAGGATTAAACTGAGCTAATGTGCTGTCAATAGCAGCCTGACTTTTGAATAAAACCTCATCTAAGCTCTCCAGCATGCCCTGGGCACTCTTTGACAATCTGATAAGATAAATTACAAGAAATATAAAGGCCACAGCTATGGCAAAAAGTGCAAGCGAACTTATTATGGATGGCATGTAGTCCCTTTTATATCAGTAAAATATCAGTTTGTCATCTGCCGGCTGCACGCAAAATGTCTTTCAAGAACAAACCATAAGCATGACTAAAGCACAAAATATTCAGGGAAGAAAGCATAATTTGCCAATATCGCCATCGGCTGACCTTTAGAAGTCCTTAAAGGAAAAGCACCAAGTAAGGAAGCTTTTTTAAATGACTCATCTAATATTTGTATTATAAACATCGCTAACGACCTTTGCAAGCACATTTACAAAGTTTGAATTGCCTAAATTGAACTAAAGTTATAACTATCTAAAGTTAAAGTTTCGCTTCGGTCCATCTAATTACATAAAATTGATCACGCTAAAAGCGAGCACCACAACTTTAGGAACTTCAAACCCAATTAGTCTAAAAATATTCTGTCAAAAAAATTGGCTCGGATTGTTAGCCAACACTTTTATTTACGTCTGAAAGGTGGTATTAAACTTAAGGTAATTTGGAATAGTAAACTTACTTACAGACCGTCTCTTGCACTTTCACCTAACGTAAGGAGATGACTAAGCTGTGATCAAAATAGTGATTGTTGGAATTGGTAACTGCGCTAGTTCCCTGATTCAGGGAATTCACTATTATCGTGGCAAAAACGCAGAAGATGTTATCGGCCTGATGCATTGGGAAATTGAGGGATATAAGCCCGGAGACATAGAGGTCGTTGCGGCATACGACGTTGACAAACGCAAGGTTGGAAAGGATGTGCATGAAGCTGTCTTTGCCGAACCTAACTGCACAAAGGTCATCTATCCGGATCTCCCCCAATCAGGAGTTACTGTTCGGATGGGCAAAATCCTGGACGGTGTTGCAAGCCACATGAGGAATTATGACGATAAATTCACTTTCGTCGTGGCCGACAAACCTGAAGCAACTAAAGAAGAAGTCGTCAAGGTAATCAAGGAGTCCGGCGCTGAAATCCTTCTGAACTATCTTCCTGTGGGCTCCGAAGAGGCTACGCTGTTTTATGCTGAATGTGCGTTGGATGCAGGGATTGCTTTTATCAATAACATTCCGGTTTTCATCGCAAGTAATCCAGAGTGGGCGAAACGCTTCGAGGAAAAAAATATTCCTATCATCGGTGACGACATCAAATCCCAGATGGGTGCTACCATAATTCACCGCGTGCTGACCGATCTGTTTAAAAAACGAGGCGTCAAGTTGGAACGTACATACCAGCTCAATACCGGTGGCAACACTGATTTTCTTAATATGCTCAGCCGCAAACGCTTAATCTCGAAGAGAGTATCCAAGACAGAGGCTGTTCAGGCAGTGGCTGCCAAGCGTCTGAATGATGAAAACATCCATGTTGGCCCGAGTGATCATGTGGCCTGGCAGAAAGACAACAAGATCTGTTTCATCCGTATGGAAGGCAAACTCTTTGGTGATGTACCAATGAACCTGGAACTTCGCCTTTCAGTGGAGGACTCTCCCAACTCGGCCGGTGTGGCCATTGATGCCATCCGCTGCATAAAACTGGCTTTAAACAGAGGTCAAGGCGGAGCTCTTTGTGCGCCGGCGGCCTATTTCTGTAAACATCCCCCTCGCCAGTTCACCGACAGTGAGGCCTTTCAAATGATAGAACAATTTATCAGCGGTGAGTAAAAAGCAGGTATTTGATCACGGAGTGACTAGGGACGGCCACCCCGTGATCGGTTACAAGGGTAGCATATCCATGATAATCGCGCCTGCGAGAAGCAGGAAAAAGCTTGCCTCCACCATAAATTCGAGTCTGAGGTTCTGGCCTATTCTCCGGCCTGAAAAAAGGCAGGAAAGCCCGAGCATCCAAAAAGAAGCAGGAAGAAAAGAGACAAACTGCCATGGGACAATGCCCAAGGCTGGAAGTGTCACGGACACAATCCCGAGAATCACAGAGAGTAACCCAACTAAATTGATGGCCTTT
>JAFDDO010000150.1 GCA_019310825.1 Deltaproteobacteria bacterium
GCCTTAGACGGACGGTAGATAAATACATCGTCAGGAAAATCCTTGGGGATCTCAGTTTCTTCTCCTGTGTTGACTGTGTATTTGCCGCGCTCAGTCTCTCCGTTGATCTTCATTCCCTTCTTTGAAAGATCCACATCAGCTTTTGCCCCAGTTGCCCCCTCAATCTTATTTTCCATTGCCTTTTCCTCTGCTCTTTCTCCGCATCCGGTTAAAAGGACAATCGAAAAAAATAAACAAAAAAGGAATCTTGTCATTTTACCCTCCTCTCATAGAATTAATTTGTACATAATGTATGTTTCGCGTAATTAGATTATAACTGAGTTTGCTGCTTGAGTTAAGCTTATGGAGAAAGCAAGTAGCATTATGGTAACTCACCTGTCCGACGGAACGAATCCCTCTGGCTTATAAACTGGATTGAGATGGTAAACCCCAGGTAAGCTACGGTAATTCTCATCGAAATCCAGCCCGTAGCCCACCAGGAACCCACGCGGTATATCAAACCCAACGTAATCCACTTCTATTGGTACCTTTCTCCGCTCTTTTTTATCAATCAGACAACAGATCCTGACCGAAGCCGGATTGTGCAACTTCAGCACCTCTTTCAGATATTTGAGTGTGTAACCTGTATCTACGATATCCTCAACCACCAGGACTTCCTTGTCCTTGATATCAAGCTCTATATCCTTGGTAATACTTATCCTGCCCGATGACTCTGCCTGTGAGCCGTAACTGGCCAGTCGAACAAAGTCGATCTGCATGGAATTCTGTATGTTTCGGATAAGATCCGCCATAAAAATAAAGGCCCCGTTAAGAATTCCGATGAGCACCAGGGGACGTCCATGGTAATCTTTGGAAATTTGCTCTCCCAGCTCATGTACTCGCACCTTAATAATTTCAGATGACAAGACCTCCCGAAGTTGATCCTTATTATTCAAGATTAATCTCCTTTCTCGTAACTGTTCACACTCCTTGCCAAGGAATGAATCATCGCCCTCTTTCAGCAGTCTTCCTTGACAGCCTGCTTTTGTAAATTAACTTATATATGAGTTGTTTGCCAGTGCCGACCAAAAAAATATGGAGGTTAAATTTTTTATGCCAATTTATGAATATACATGCAAGAAGTGCAACAAGATTTTCGAAAGTCTTGTGCTGTCATCCCGGGATATTAAGGGAATTCAGTGTCCTGAGTGCGGATCAGAGGACGTGCATAAGATGCTGTCGAGCTTTAGCTCTGGTTCAACGGGTCCGGTTTCCGGCGGTCTGAGTGGCGAATCGAGTTGCAGTTCTTCCCGCTTTGAGTGAACTTGACATTTCCAGCCGTTGGCTGGCCAATTAGAATTATCAGGTAGAGCTTCTTGTAAATCCAGGACATATCTCTTACATTCTTTTCGTTGACTTCGATGCCTTTTTCAACGGAATTCAGGTACATTATTTAGGAGGTCAGGCATTTTATGCTACAGATAGAAGATCTTTGGGTAGAAGTACAGGGCCGCGAGATCCTCAAGGGGATTAACCTCCAGATAAAACCGGGCGAGACACACTGCCTGTTTGGTAAAAACGGTTCGGGGAAAACAACGTTACTCGTGACCTTGATGGGTTTTTCCGGTTACAAGGTCAAGCACGGTCGCATACTCTTCAAGGGAGAGGATATCACACACATGCCAATTAACGAAAGGGCCAAACTCGGCCTCGGCCTGTCCTTCCAGCGCCCTCCCACCCTGAGGGGCGTAAAGCTTAAGAACTTGTTGGCCTTATACAGCAAAGAAAGCGATGCCGGGAGCCAGTTAGCTCTTGCTTATAATTTTGAGGATTTCCTGGGAAGGCAAGTGAATCTCGGTTTTTCCGGTGGTGAAATAAAGAAATCCGAACTACTCCAGCTTTTGGCCCAGAGTCCCGATCTGTCGCTTCTTGATGAGCCGGAATCCGGTGTAGATATTGAGAATCTGGATGTGATATGTCAGATGATCCGCAAGCTGTTACAAAAAGAAGTGCGCAAAAACCGCAGGAAGTCTGGTCTGATAATTACCCATACCGGACTTATACTCAACTACGTAAATGCCGACAGGGGACATGTTATGCTGAACGGGCAGATATACTGCCATGGAAACCCCCTGGATATATTTGAGAGAATCAAGAATTATGGCTATGAGGAATGCGCCAAATGCCATCTATTCGAACAAGGTTTTAAGATATGAATTATTCAGAAAATCATCGCGATACAAAGGATTTGAGTGACGATGACCTGCTGAAGACCTTCACGCCAGCTTCTGAGGTAGAGGAACCAAAAGATATAGGGGAATTTGAAGAAGAGGAACTTGAAAGACTCAGGCAGACCGGAATCGATCTCACAACTCCGGATAGGACAGGGACCTTTATTCAGACAAACCATAGTGTCCTGAAATGTGATTGCCAAACACCGGGCGTAGAGCTTCTTCCCATCACAGAGGCGCTCAAAAAATACGATGGCCTCAAGGACTATTGGTGGAAACTCATATCAGCAGAGAAAGATCCTTTTACCAGAGAAGCTGATCAGAAACTCGATAACGGCTATTTCATTAGGGCTCTTCCTGGTGAAAAGGTTATTTATCCACTTCAGACCTGCCTTTACATACGGAATGAAAATGTGGCCCAGCACATTCACAATATAGTGGTAGCAGAAGAGGGTTCTGAGCTACATATAATCACAGGATGCTCCACTCATCCCCATCTGAAGTCAGGAATGCACATAGGGATATCCGAATTTTATGTCAAAAAAGGGGCAAAGCTAACCTTTACCATGATCCATAACTGGGGTGAAAATGTCTACGTGAGGCCCCGTACGGGTATCTGGGTAGAGGAGGACGGCGCCTTTCTATCTAATTACATTTCCCTTAAGGGGGTAAAGTCTGTCCAAACCTTTCCAACAGCCACTCTTGCCGGTCCAAATGCCTTGGCTCGCTTTAACTCGGTCATCGTGGCCCCTGAGGGCTCAGATATAGACACTGGTGCCAAAGTCATACTTAAAGCCCCTGGAAGCAGGTCGGAGATAATATCTAGGGCCATATCTTTCGGTGGCAGGGTAGTGGCCAGAGGGCACCTTGTCGGCCTTGCCGCTAATATTAAGGCACACCTTGAATGCCAGGGCCTGATATTGGCAGAACACGGCGTGATTCACGCCATACCTGAGCTTGAGGCCCATGTGGCAGATGTGGATATGTCCCACGAAGCAGCCGTAGGCCGAATCGCCCAGGAGGAAATTGAATACCTCATGGCCCGGGGTCTTGATGAAGAAGAGGCTACATCCACCATAGTCCGTGGATTCCTGGACGTAAAAATCAACGGTCTGCCCCCGGAGCTGAACAAAGAGCTGCAGGAAGTTGTGGAAGAATGTCGTAAGGGAATGTAATAATTTGGTGATTTAGTTATTGGGTGAGCCGTTTGCAAAACTCAAGATTTTGTTCGAAGGCAAGGCACGAGGAGGAAAAAATGCGGAGCGTACTTGGGTACGTGAGCATTTTTGACGACGAACAACGCAACCATTGGGCAAAAGATGGGTTTTGCAAACGGCTCTGGTGATTGAAGTGAAAATAGGTCTGGCACAATATGATCCTACAATAGGGGCGTTTAAGCACAATGTGGCCCAAATAGTTCGACTTGCTGGAAAGGCCAGGGATGAAGGGTGTGAATTGGTCATATTCCCTGAGCTTGCAGTATGTGGTTATCCCCCACTGGATTTGCTGGAACGTAAAGAATTTATAAAGGACAATCTGCAGGCCATGGATTGGCTGATGTCCGAGGTGAAAGGGGTTGCCGTCCTGTGTGGTTGCGTTTCACTAAATACCAAAAGGGCCGGGAAACCCATACACAATACGGCCATCCTGTTTGAAGAGGGAAAAGTCCTGGCCGAGGTACACAAGCGCCTCCTTCCTAACTACGACATCTTTGATGAAACCAGGTACTTTGAGCCAGGGACCGGAAGTACGCCGGTATCCTTTAAGGGACTCTCTCTTGGCATTACCATATGCGAGGATATCTGGAACGATAGCGACATCTTCCCCGAACATAGCTATCCTGTGAACCCTGTAGCTGAACTGGCAGAAAAAGGGGCTGATGTCTTTATCACAATAAATTCGTCTCCATTTGATATAGAAAAAGCCGCCTTTCGTTATCATATTTTGAGTCACCTTGCTGTTAAATACTGCAGGCCCTTCTTTTATATCAATGCGGTCGGAGGGCAGGACTGCCTGATATTTGATGGTAGCAGTATGGCCGTTGATCATACTGGAAAAATTATGGCCCAGGCAAAGGATTTTGCAGAGGATTTGGTCACAGTAGATACAGACGCCCTGCAAGGTGAAAAGCACATGGTTTCGGCCTCGAAGGAAGAGACTGTGATCAAGGCCTTGGAGTTGGGTCTGAAAGACTATACGACCAGATGCGGTTTCAGCAAGGTCGTGTTGGGTCTGAGCGGCGGGATAGACTCTTCTGTAACCGCCGTTGTTGCTGCACAGGCAATTGGCCCTGAAAATGTGCTGGGAGTCACAATGCCCTCTCCTTATACATCAAAGGCAAGTATTGAGGATGCAGAGGTCTTGGCCCGAAATTTGGAAATCCAGACCATTGCAATTCCCATATCAGACATCTTTGATTCATATCTTAAGACCCTTGAGCCGGTTTTTTCCGGAAAAGAGCGGAATATTACTGAAGAGAACATACAGGCCAGGATCAGGGGCAACCTGCTCATGGCCATATCCAACAAATTCGGCCATCTGGTACTTTCTACGGGCAACAAATCGGAACTTTCAGTTGGGTATTGCACACTCTACGGGGATTTGAGTGGAGGCTTTGCCCTTATCTTGGATTTGCCCAAAACTATGGTCTATAAAGTGGCTGGATATCTCAACTCAGAGGGAGAAATAATCCCCAAGCGAGTGCTGACAAAAGCCCCTTCGGCAGAACTAAGGCCCGGGCAGAAGGACCAGGACGATCTTCCACCCTATGACATCCTGGATGCAATACTCGAA
>JAFDDO010000021.1 GCA_019310825.1 Deltaproteobacteria bacterium
AAAATGGGGACAAAATGCAATTTGGGGTGTACGTGTCCCTTTTCTTACTCACCATGGTGGGCGATGGGCGACTCGAACGCCCGGCCTTTGGCTTCGGAGGCCAACGCTCTATCCAACTGAGCTAATCGCCCATTTTATATATTACTTTAATTTGGCCAACATTGATTGTCAAACCTGATCAAACAATCACTCATGAGCTTCGGACCAAATCCATAAATTTTGCAAAAGCCTCTTTAGTAGTAAATTTCTACATTTGGAAAATTTAGCATTTTGTTATTACACTACGAGTAAATGTATTTGAAAAAATGAACCACCATGTCCTTGACAAGACAGATGTCAAATAGCAAAAAACATGGTAATTATTCAGATAAATAGACTGAAGGTAGAAGGCTAATAGGGACAGATAATGCGTGATCACAAAAACTGCGGGTATTTGAGTTGGTTGACGAAATTGCAGTATTAGTTTAGAGGATTCATCTCTGTTCGATCGTTGCGAGATGGTTGAAATACTTCAGCCTTCAGCCTTCAACCTGAATAGTTACAAGACATGTGACAAAAAATCAGTATATAATCAGTATATAAAAGGAGTTAATAAATGGACAAACGTTACCTAATGGCTCCAGGTCCTGTAACCGTGGCGCCTGATGTTCTGGCAAAAATGTCAGAACCCATTATCCACCACAGGTCACCTCAATTTTCAGCCATACTCACTAGGGTCCGAGAGGATCTCAAATATCTATATCAAACGAACAATGACTGCTTGATCCTGGCGTCTTCGGGTACCGGAGGCATGGAGGCATCTGTTGTCAACCTGCTTTCTCCTGGGGACAAGGCCTTGGTGATACGAGGAGGGAAGTTTGGAGAACGCTGGGATGAGCTATGCGATACCTATGGAGTAAAGGCAATAAACATAGATGTTAACTGGGGAGAAGCAGTTGACCCACAGGAAGTCAAAAAGGCCCTGGACGCCAATCCGGATGCCAAGGCCGTTTTTGTTCAGGCCCATGAAACCTCAACCGGCGTCAAACATCCTGTGGAAGAACTGGGTGCACTGGTTAGAGAAAGGCCGACCACAGTACTGGTTGTGGATGCCATAAGTGCCCTTGGGGTTTACGAGCTTAAGACAGACGACTGGGGTCTGGATGTGGTGATAACAGGTTCCCAAAAATCTTTGTCCCTGCCACCGGGCCTGGCATTTGTTAGTATCAGCGAAAAGGCTTGGGGGCTTACAGAAAAGGCGCAGCTGCCAAGATACTATTTCAATTTTTTAAAAGAAAAAAAGGCACTTGAAAAACAGACCACTGCCTTTACCCCAGCGGTCTCCCTTATAATCGGTCTTGCAGAGGTGCTTCGCAGTATAAGGGCAACCGGGCTTCCGGCCCTTTTTGCCCACCACAGGCGTCTTTCAGAAGGCACAAAGGCAGGAGTGACTGCCATGGGGCTTAAATTTTTCTCCATGGCCCCGTCCGAGGCCATAACAGTCATCAGGTCCCCGGAGGAAATAGATGGCCAAAATATAGTAAAAATCCTGAGAGAGGAGTATAGAATAACCATCGCAGGTGGCCAGGCCCAAGCCAAGGGCAAAATCTTCCGGATTTCCCATATGGGGCATCTGGATGAATGGGATATGATCGTAGCATTGGCCGCAGTGGAGAGAGCGCTTAATCAACTTGGCTATCCATTGGAATTGGGCAAAGGCGTGGCTGCTGCCGAGGCGTACTTTGCTCAAAACAAATAATGATTATACTGCAAAAAAACTGAAATATGATTCCGCTCAAAAAGTCCGAGATGCAAGGCGCAAAATTTTTCAGGAATGAGACGTACTTATCGTACGTCGCAGAGACTGAAAAATTGAAGCAACGCCGCAGATTGGGTTTTTTGAGCGGAATCAGTAATGATTTTGACTTTCTGCCTCTAAGACAGTAATAAATGGTAACCGTCCACGAGTTCAGGGTTCACCTTTCAGAGTTATCTTTCTTTCGTCAGAACCCACAAATCAACGGTTCAGATTTTCGTTAAACTCTGAACCTTTGAACCCTGAACCTCTGAACGGTTACAATAAATATGAGAATTTTATTTTTTCGAAAGGACAAGGAATAATATATGAAGGTCCTAGTAGCTGACCCTATAGCAAGGGATGGAATTGAAATTTTTAAAACCGCCGGCCTAGATGTAGAGGAGCGTCCAGGGCTTTCGCCCGAGGAACTCCTGAAGGTCATTCAAGACGCTGATGGCCTGGTGATTCGTAGCAATACCAGAGTGACCCAGGAAGTAGTGGATGCTGCCAAAAAGTTGAGGGTTGTGGGAAGGGCCGGTACAGGCCTTGATAATGTAGACATTGCTGCCTGCAACAAGCGGGGTATTGTTGTAATGAATACTCCGGGGGGAAACACCAACTCCGCTGCAGAACACAGTATAGCCATGATAATGGCGCTCTCACGCCACATTCCCCAGGCAACCGCCTCAATGAAGTCGGGCAAGTGGGAGAAAAAGCGCTTTTCAGGTCAAGAAGTGGCAGGGAAGACCCTTGGGATTATAGGTATTGGCAGGATCGGAAGCATTGTTTCACAACTCGCTCAAGGTCTTAAAATGGAAGTTGTGGCATTTGACCCCCATATACGTCCAGAAATGGCGGAAAAACTTGGAGTGGAGTTGACTGACCTTGACAATGTTCTTGCAAGGTCTGACTACATATCCATACACACCCCCTTGACCGCAGAGACAAAGAGGTCCGTCAATGCCGAGCTTTTCAATAAGATGAAGGATGGGGTCATGGTACTCAACTGTGCCCGTGGCGGGATAATCAACGAACAGGATTTATTCGAAGCTATGAAGTCAGGAAAGGTGGCAGGTGCTGCTCTGGATGTATTCGAAACAGAACCTACAGACAAAGAACACCCGCTATTCTCCCTGCATAACTTTATCTGTACCCCTCACCTCGGCGCCTCAACCAGAGAGGCCCAGGAAAACGTTGCCGTGGCTGTTGCCAAGCAAATCTCAGACTATCTCACTAAGGCTGAGGTAAGAAATGCCGTAAATATGCCTTCAGTCAGCGAAGAGACCCTGGCCCAGATCACCCCTGTCCTCAATCTTGCTGATAAATTGGGGACCTTCCATGCCCACCTTACCACCGCACCCGTGGATGAGGTAACCGTTTACTATCAAGGAGATATAGCAAGTCTCGACACCACACCTATTACTATATCAATAATCAAAGGCCTCCTTTTCCCAATACTTAGGGAAGAAGTCAATTTTGTTAACGCCCCTATACTTGCTGAAGAGCGAGGTATAAAAGTGACGGAATCCAAGAGCAAAACATCTGCGGACTTTACCAGTCTCCTCACCGTCACAGTAAAGACAGCTAATGGCACCAATACTTTAGAAGGAACCATATTCGGCAAAAAAGAACCCCGTCTTGTCAGAATCAATAATTTCTGTCTGGAGGCTGTGCCGGGGGGACATATGTTGCTCCTTTACAATGAAGACCGTCCAGGGGTAATAGGTCGAATCGGAATCACACTGGGTGAGGCGAATATTAACATAGACCAAATGCAGGTAGGACAGGACCCGGATCACCATAGGAATGTCATACTTCTGACCACGGATGATTCTGTAGGACCCGATGTCCTTTCCCGTCTCCTTCAGCAGGACGGTGTTGAAAAGGCTCAAGCCATAGAATTCTGAAAAAGTCGAGTTTCAGCTTCTTGAGGTTGACCTCAAGACTTTTGAATTGGGATAGGAGAAAGCTAAATGATCTTTAGGTATCTGAAGATAAAACGGCTCGTTTTTTCATTGCCTTAATAATATTTATGTTGAGTATGCGTGCGTGAATGGAAAAGCAGAAAGAGAGTATAAAAAACCTCAAATCAGACACCATCGGGATCAAGAAAAAAGTGACCCTCTTTGACTGCGATAAAAACGTGATCAGGAACTGGAAAAACCGTTTTAAAATTGAGGTCCAGGGATACTATCTCTCCTTTATTGATGATAACGACAAGGACAACAAGACTAGTGGGACAATAATAGTAGAAGAAACGTAATTGCCTCCGAGACGCCTTCTCACCTGACGATTCTATGGCAGCAAGCCAGCACAGTCTAAAATCTATTCTTGAGGCCATGTTATTGGTAGCGGACCGGCCTATTGGTCTGAAAAAATTCACTCAACTGCTGCCTGAATATGACAGGGGCGCTATAATCACAACATTGAAAATCCTCCAGAGGGAATACAACGACGAAAAGCGCGGCTTTGAGCTCAAAGAGGTAGCTGGGGGATTTCGTCTTCAGACCCGCAGGAATTTGCGAAGCTGGTTGCTCAGGCTCAAGAGATCAAGTCCGGCAAGACTCAGCAGGGCAGCCCTTGAGACGCTTGCCGTTGTGGCGTACAGACAGCCGGCAACAAGGGCAGAGATTGAAAGTATCAGAGGAGTGGACGCCAGCGGCACCTTGCATTTCTTACTTGACAGAAAGATCATCAAAATTGTCGGCAGAAAGGCCCTTCCCGGCCGCCCTTTACTTTATGGCACTACCCGGCAATTCCTAGAGATATTTGAATTAAAGGATTTGTCAGACCTGCCGTCTCTGGCGGAAATGGCTGAGATGGAGCATCAAACAAATGGCCTTCCTCAAATCCCACTGTTCAAAAGGGTTAGAGATTGAGAGATTAAAGGTATTTTATTCATTTTAATTTGTAACCCTGACAAACTGAAATAGTGCCTTAAGTGAACTAAAGTGTTAATTGTCTCACTTTAGGCACTCCAAACTCAATTTCATAAAAGGGGCAAGCATGTGCCAATCCACAATCTATCTAAAAAAGGGCGATACAGAAGAAGAGATATTACGTGATGCCATCCTGGTAGAGCTCTGTTCTGAAGGGGTCAAAATACAGGGATTATTTGATGCCCCTAAAATCATTCCTGCCCGCATTACCAGCATTGACCTATTAAAGAACAGGATCATATTGGAGCTTCAAGAATAATAGTTCCCTTTCAATTTATAATAGCTGATACACTGCCTAATCCACGGCCATCCGTGTAATCCGTGTCCAAAAATGGTCCCATACTATTAAATTAGAAAACGTTATAGTAACAGGTCATAATACGTTAATATCTATAAAAAATGGGGCATACTTCATAATTAGCCCAAAGCAGTTTACACTTTTTTTTGGGGGGGGTAATATATCTCAAAAAATGTGACCTGTGCAATCAGCTATTAGCCGTTAGCTTTTAGCTTATTAACAGCTCGTCTTTATACAAAGTTTTTACCTAATAGCTAATGGCTGGCATCCGTCTATGTTGAAAAAGTGTAAACTACAAAATAAATGATGCCAAAAATGGATTCTCCTTTAGACGAAATTAAGGGGGCTGGTGTTAAAATGACCGATTTGGAAAAGTTGAGGGTGCTCCTGCCCCATTGGATTGCACATAACCATGAGCACATAGCCGAAATCGATAGGTGGGCCAAGCTATGTGAAAATTCAGACAATATCCAGGTAAAGGAAGCACTCAAAAAGGCGATAAACGCCACTGAACAGGTTGCCGAAGAGTTACAACACGCCCTGGACCTAGCCGGAGGTCCCATTGAGAGCCCTGAAACCCATGGCCATCAACATGGACACGGTCACACCTACCACGAGCATGGAAAAAATTGATGAGATACATAAGCACCCGCGGAGGGATTGATCCTATATCTTTTACAGAAGCCGTAATGATGGGGCTTGCTGCAGACGGGGGGTTGTTATTGCCAGACCCCCTCCCATCTGTGGATTCCGCTACTCTTGATGTATGGAAAGACCTGAGTTATCCGGATCTTGCCCTTAAAATTATGGACCTCTTTATTGACGATCTTTCAAACAAAAAGCTTGGGGTCCTAATTAACGATGCCTATATCACATTCAACACACCTGACGTTACTCCTATTGTTAAAGTTGGAAAACACTATATCTTGGAACTCTTCCATGGGCCCACCCTTGCTTTTAAGGACGTTGCCCTGCAAGTCCTGGGAAATCTCTTTTCTCTTTTTCTTAAAGAATCAGGTGAAAAAATGAACATCCTCGGCGCCACCTCCGGAGATACAGGAAGTGCCGCCATCTATGGAGTAAGAGGAAAGGATAATATTAATATCTTTATACTCCATCCCCAGGGACGGGTGAGTAAAGTACAGGCCCTTCAAATGACCACGGTGCCGGAGAAGAACGTCTTTAATATTGCACTGAAAGGTACTTTTGATGACTGCCAAGCCATAGTCAAGGCCATATTCAATCAACTTGACTTCAAGTCTCAATATCATCTGGGTTCCATCAATTCCATCAATTGGGCCAGGGTCCTTGCCCAAGTCGTATATTACGTCTATGCCACCCTAAAGGTGAAAGAGCAAACAGGAGATGAACCAGTCAATTTCTCCGTGCCAACCGGGAATTTTGGGGACATCTTCGCAGGCTATATAGCAAAACAGCTTATTAGACCTAATATAGGAAGACTGGTCCTTGCCACGAATGAAAACAATATTCTGACTCGTTTTGTCCTGCAGGGCCACTATGCCAAAAGTAAAGTGATTCACACCATAAGTCCCTCCATGGATATCCAGGTCGCCAGCAATTTTGAGCGCTATCTTTATTACCTGTACAATCAGGAGCCAGAACGGGTAAAACAGGCATTTATGTTTCTTGATAAAAAAGACGAAATTATTATTAGCCGGGAAGAACGGGCCCAGGTGAGAAGGGATTTTGCCTCTGCCTCTATAGACCAGGCCTCAACGATCACAACCATCAGGGACATTTATAAAAAAACAGGTTATATTCTGGACCCCCACACTGCAGTAGGCGTGGCCGCAGCTGAGAGGCTGGTGGCTGATCTACCAAAAGGACCCACTATCTGTCTGGCCACTGCACATCCGGCAAAATTTCCTGATGCTGTAAGCAAGGCCATAGGCAGGGAACCAGAGAGACCGGAATCATTAAAGGGGATCGAAGATAGATCAAGCAGATATGAAGTCTTGCCTGCAGAAGTAGACGCAGTGAAGAATTATATTGTTAAGCATGCTCTCTAATAGTCTGTCACGATTTAGATTTGGCGAAATTGCGCAGAAACCCCCGCTGCATTCAAGGAACTTGACCGTGAGCATAACTTTTAGTTATGACTCACAGTCAAGTAACATAGAATACAGAGGCCCTAAATACATCTTAAGCCTCATTGAAACTTTTACTTAGGAGAAAAAATTATGAAAAAAGTTATCATCGCACTGGTTTTTGCCATGGCATTCGTTGTTTTCTCTCAGGCCATTGCCAAAGAAAAACCCCGGATTGGTATCTTGAGATTTACCAACACTACTAATGCGGGCTGGTGGGGCAGGACTGCGGGACAGGACCTTCAAGATATGCTCATTGCAGAACTCGCCAGCATGAAGACATTCCGTGTGCTCGAAAGAAAAGAACTTGGTGCAGTGCTTGACGAGCAGGATCTGGGAGCTTCCGGCAGGATCAGTAAAAGTACGAGTACTAAGATCGGAAATATCACCGGCGCAAAATATCTGGTTGCTGCTACTGTCTCGGCCTTTGAGGAATCGACAAGCGGAGAAGGGGGAGGCCTTTCGTTCAAAGGAATAAGAGTAGGAGGAAAAAGAGGCAAGGCCTATATTGCGGTTGACTTGAAGGTGATAGATGTTGAAACTGGAGAAATTGCTGATGCGAGAACCGTAGAGGCCAGCTCCAAATCATCCGGTCTGAGATTCGGACTGAGCAGAGGAGACTTTTCTGGAGATCTCGACAGACATAAAAAGACCCCGACAGGAAAGGCCATAAGGGCTTGTGTGATAGAAATTTCCGAGTATTTGGAATGTTCCCTTGTAAAAGGTAAAAATGACAGTTGTATGGCAGAATATGAGGCTAAAGAAAGCAAAAGGAAGGCAACAACAAAAAAATCCATTGATTTAGAATAGACAGAAAGTAGCGATAGATACATTCTTGTTTCGAGAAATAATGTTCAGGGGGTAGGTAGGGCATTTGCCCTACCTACCCCCTGAACATGAGCACGAATTCCAATGGCTGATTCCGCTCAAAAAAACCCAATCTGCGGCATTGCTTCAATTTTCCAGCCCATGCGACGCACAATAAATGTTGAATGTTGAATTAAGGTATACGTCTCTTAAATCTTCTTCCACAATTCAGCATTCATCATTTACCATTCAGCATTGTCTATAAGGAGATGAATCTCGGGCTTTTTGAACGGAATCCTATTTCAGGATTTTTTGCAGTGTAATCAATGACTTATTTTTTTACGGGTCCTAAAGATCTTGCTTTTTCAACTTTGACATTAGTTTCCTCTGTTCCGGTGTGAGCTTGGCCGGCACTTCAATCATTATTCGAACATATTCGTCTCCTCTGCCACCGGAAGAGGTTGGGAGACCCTTCTCCCTCAGACGTAACTTCTGCCCACACCGTGCACCTGCAGGAATCTTTAGCCTCACCATCCCACCTTCCAGGGTCGGGACTTCCACCTCCGTACCAAGACAGGCGTCAGTAAATTTTACGACTTTGTCTAATTCCACATCCGAACCGTTTGAACGAAAACCAGGATCCAACTTGAGACTGATCAGCAGGTAAAGGTCACCTCTGCCTCCGGGGCCCTGTCCCCCTTTGCCTGCTACCCGAATTTTCTTCCCAGTGCTAATGCCTTTTGGTATACGCACTGAGATTCGCTCAGGACTACCGCCAGTCTGGATAGATATTAACTTCTGTGAACCTTTAAGGATCTCCTTTGGGGAAAGGGCCAGCTCCAAAACCACATCCTGCCCGATTGGTTGTGAATACTGAAAACCTTGTTTACATGAACGACCACCAAAGCCTCCACCTCTCGCCCCAAAAGCCTGCCCAAGGATTTCATCGAAGGAGACTTCCGTACCACCTCGTCCACCAAAAAAGACTCCACCACCCCCGAGATCCTGAAAAATATTAGTAAAATCGAAATTCTGGAAGATGTCCTCCTGTGTAAATCTGCGATGAAATTCTGTGGAACCAAAGGTATCATACTGACGTCGTTTTTCAGGATCACTCAGCACTGCGTAGGCCTCGTTAACCTCTTTAAAGCGCTCTTCAGCAGTTTTATCCCCTTTATTCTTGTCTGGATGGTACTTGAGTGCCATTTTTCGAAATGCCTTCTTTATCTCGTCAGGAGAGGCATTCTTTGAAACACCAAGCAGCCTGTAATAATCCTTCTTTTTCCCCATATTTTTCTTTCTATCTCACTATATATTTTTTTGGTAAATTCTATAGCTGTACGCTAAAGTACTATTCCAAAATATTTTAGGCATCCTTCACGACAAATTAAAAGTAGTTTACATTTTGTTGATCTTGTATTTTGACAGTGAAATTTGAAACTTGAAATTGGCAAAAATACAAAAATGTATATGTGTTACCTAATTCTAAATTTCCAGTTTTGACCTCGGCATTCAACTCGACAATACACGCTTTTTCGAAAAAAGTGTAAACTGGTAAATGAAGGATGCAGTAAAATTAACAATAACTAAAGCAAAGTCAAGAAAAGTGCCCTACTCCTCAATCCATATCAGACCTCGTCGTGTGGCCCTTTTTGCTCCCTCCAGTCCTCTGGAATCAGAAAAGCTGGATGCATGTCTCAAGATAATCGAAAAAAAAGCCCCGTGGATCGAGATTATAAATAACACATTTACTGATCAGACCGAGGATATGCCTTCCCTGCCCTATCTTGCAGGGAAAGACCAACTCCAGGCCAGCAGATTTACAAGTCTTCTCTTAGACCCATCCATAGACATTGTATGGTGTTTAAGAGGCGGTTATGGATCCTTGCGTTGGCTAAGCATGGTGCCATGGGACCGAATTGAGCATGAAACTCCGGTACTGATAGGTTTTAGTGATGCGAGCTTCCTCCACTCAGCCCTTTTCCAACAAGGTCATCTGTCAATACACGGCCCTCTGATCTCAACCTTGCCGATCACAACAGAACCCGCAAGAAAAGCCCTATGGGCATGCCTTGATCAAGGAGAATTTCCCAGTCTTTCAGGCACTACCCTTAGCCATGGCAAGGCAAAAGGCCCGCTCATTGGAGGAAATCTGACGTGCATTACCCATCTCATTGGTACAACTTATGAGCCCAGATGGGATGGAGCAATCCTCTTGATTGAGGACCACAACGAGGCTCTTTATCGCCTTGACCGAATGCTAACACAGCTTTTACTTACAGGAAGGTTATCCAGATTGGCAGGAATTGCCGTGGGCCAGCTCATGGGAAGTGAAAAGCCGGAAAAGCTATTACAGACACTTTTGCTGGATCGGCTCAGCTCCCTCGGGGTCCCCATAATCACTGATCTTCCTGTAGGTCATATACCTGACAATCATCCACTGTTAATTGGTGGATACTATGAATTGGATGGAGACAAAGGCCTCCTGGAACCAATGACAGGACTGCCTGGACTTCAGCGTCCATGAACCTCTATCTCAAACAATATTTCCCCTTCCAGAACTCTGCTGCCAAATCCTACCATCACAGCAGTTACCACACCTTTGCACGGAGCTGAAACAGTGTAGAAAAGCTTCATTCTCTCCAGTGTCAAAAGTTCCTCACCTTTTCTCACGTGTATGCCAGGTATGAGTGATGGGTTAATGTCCACCACAGTACCAGCCATATGGGCATTGATCCGGACTACCTCTGAGCTTTTGAGATTGTTCATCTCTCCCACACCTTTATAAAAAGTCGCTTTTTGCCAGGCCAGCACTTGAATCTAAAAATATTGATGATAAGACAGTTATTATGCTACAAATATATAATAAGAAATCGGTCATGGACCAACCAAATTTTTTAATACAGGGCCAGTAGCTCCTAACAGGAGAATATACGAGCATGCCATCCAAGGCTCTAGAGATCAATATTGCCTACAGCCGCGTTGATGTCACTGTTGACAAGAGATATGAAATCTTACAGGAGGTCATGGGTGAATACCATGGCGTCAGAGAGAGATTACAGACATTCGTGGAAGAAATTTGCCACCCTTACAAGAACTGGGAATTTATTGTAAAGGAAGCAAGAGGCTATGCGCTTAATTATTTCCACGTACTCCAAACCCACCCTAAAGGACCTGAAGCAGCCAAACTGTATATAGACATCTTTTTTCAAGCCCTTGATTCCTCCAGGGACGAAAAACTTAGGATCAATGCATCTGACAATATCCTCTCTTTCATTCAAAAGGTTATCAAAAATTCAGGCACTGATCTTTCCAGATTCTTGCCTGTCCTGGATTATGCATTTGACAAAATCAAACATTATCCGAAAGAGACGTTTGTTTTATTTGTTAAAAGTTTTTATCAGCTCAACAGGCTTGGAAGAAGCTATTCTCAAGCAATCCCTTCAGGATCAGGCTTTACTGCCATAAATCACCTTTTGATCAAGTACTTTCGATATACATATGACTACTGGTTAGAGCAAGTTGATCCGCTGGTCTGGTTTGAAAAAGAATCCGGAAAGGCAAAATTGGATAAGATTTTCAAGCCTGTCTCCCACAAATATCTAAAATACTGCCAGGAAAGGCTGAAAAGTATTGTCAGCTCTTCGGACGACAGCTCAAAGATCATTCTTGATCAAATTGTTGGACTTACCGGATATAGTCAAATCATCACCAGTTACAGTGAGATTCCTCAAAAACTCCTCAGTGCCGGATTAGATGAGGCACAGGGAAACCACTGGAAATTGCTGTTTCTCCTTCGCATTATGAATACTACAGGTCTTTCACCTGTTCACGAAGAGACCCTAAGGGACATCAATCGAACCCTTGCCTGGCTCATTCATCATGAAGATCCTCTGGCCATTCAGCAATCTCTGGAAAAGACTTTTGCAATTTTAAGGAAGAGTAAAGAGAAATTCCCAGGGACGGCATTGAACTGTGTTCTGAACATAGGACGGGGGGTCTATAAGACCGAAAAGAGTGAACTTGTAGAATTTTTTATCGATTCAGTCGTCTCACTTGGTTTCCAGGCGCCGGAGATAAAAGGGATCGGTGAAGACTGGCAGATCAAAGCAAATCCCGCACATGTTCAAAATATACGCACATGGATTCAACTTATCGGGATGAACCCCAAGTGGTCAAAAAAACTGCTATCCTCTCTGATCATCCACCTTTCACTGAGCGGCGTCTTAATCAAAGATAATGACCTTTTCCCACGCGACATAACTCAGTTACTAAATAGCGACATCAGCCCGGTTTATAACCTAGTCAAGCAATTGACCCGTCTTTTCCCTACATATTTCAATGATATCGGAGCAGAAGGTAAGCTCAGGGACATCTCCACCGAAATCGATGAAATATGTCTACGTAAGGACCCCCTTATCCACTTTTTGAGAAAGCAGAGTCACGTTGAGAGCAGTAACCAACTCATCGACCTAATGGAAGCCGTTCTGAACTTCTGGAAGACTAGGAACAAGGAGGGTATAAGGCCTTTTGTGCCTCCGGATATCTACGAGCAGGTTGAGACGGAAGAACCCAATATTGATGGCGTCCACAGGATCGTTACCCATCTTTTTCAGACCGAGGGACTAAGAAATGTAGATGATCTTTTAAATATTGAGGATGATCGTCTCAAGGCGTTAATGGGTAAAATTCCAGGTATATCAAATCTTGATTTTAAGAAAATTGAACTGGGGATTACTTTCTACAAGCTCCTCTATCAAAAATACCATCTGGAGTGCACTGAAATAAATAGCTACCTGACGCATCTCCGATCCAGCGGATTACCTGATCTTGAAAAACTGGAGAAGGCCCTTGGCGAGAAAGATGTCGGACTAAAACCGGAATTGCTGCTGAGCTACCTTGAGAAGCTGAGGGGAATTATCCTATCGTCCGAAGACTATGAAGTCAGGGAAAACATTTACAGAAAGAGGCATTTCACTGTTGATATTCCATCCATGTATGGTAGCTACCACGAGTCGAAGTTTGATGCACTAGGGCTGACTTTCCGGCTGGAGTCCCTGGTGAATGTCCTTTTTGAAAAAATTGTTAAAACAATTGATCTTAAACTGATCACCAGGGCCACCTTTTCCCAGATTTTTGATTATTTACGCCTCTTTGATTTGGCCCTCAAATTGGATGGCATCTCATCTTTGGAGATAGAGCGCCAAATGGATCTGCTGGCCCATTCTCTCAGAATCAGGGGGTTTTCCTTAACTCAGTATCTGGACATCTTCCGTGGTTTCTCCCAGGCTGTAAGAAACATCACTAATGACTACTTCAACAATATTCATCAGGGAAATCTTTCCAAGATCCTGGATCAGATGCCGACCGAGAGGCTATTGCCCAAGTATCTCCCATCTAAAGGGTCTGACGACCGGAAAAAATTGCCCCACCGTATCACAGAAATCTTCTTGCGCGACAAAATCGCTACTTCTTTAGGTCTTCAACAGCTTGATCTCTTTTTGGGCCGTATATTGAATACCCTTTATCATCAGTCGGATGAACTCCCAAAAGAGGACCTTCGGTTGTTGCTGAGTTATAATCCTCAAAAGGTAATAACTCCTATCTATCCTACAAAGAAAGGTGTATCAGACGTTATCCATCTCGGAAACAAGGGATTCAATCTGGTCAAACTAAATAGTTACGGCATGCCTGTTCCCCCTGGCTTTATTATTACTACTGAAGTTTTCAGATGCCGCAAGATTGTTGATCGCTACATACGAGCGAAGAAAAACTTCGAGGAGCAGGTGGCTCTTGAGTTAGCCACTCTTGAGAAATTGACCGGAAAGACCTTTGGGGACCATTATAATCCCTTGATTCTAGCAGTAAGGAGCGGCTCTGCTATTCCTCAGCCTGGGATGATGGACACGTTCCTTGATGTGGGGATCAATGAAAATATCGTTCATGGAATGGTTAAGCAGACAGGCAATGAGTGGTTCAGTTGGGATACATACAGGCGATTTCTCCAGTCTTACGGTATGGCTTTTGGCTTAGAAAGAGATAAGTTCGACGATATCATTGTTGATTTTAAAAAGCGTTTAGGCGCTCCTTTCAAAAAAGATTTTTCCGGACAGCAGATGAAGGACATTACCTTGGCTTACAAGTCGTTGATCCTTGACAGCGGCATAGAAATCAAGGAATCTCCTTTTGAGCAACTTCTTGTTGCTATCAGAAAGGTTTTTGATTCCTGGCATACACCTAAAGCTGAAACCTATCGTAAAATTATGGGCATCTCCGATGACTGGGGCACTGCTGTGACAGTTCAAGCCATGGTATTTGGCAATTTATCCCGGAAGTCCGGTGCAGGAGTCTTTTTTACTCACAGCCCCAGATGGCCGGGGAATACACTCATATTATGGGGCGATTTCACCCTTGGGAATCAAGGCGAGGACGTGGTTTCAGGCCTGGTGAGGACCCTTCCCATTTCAAGAGAACAAGCAAAGATCGAGAACAGGTTGTGTGATGCTACCCTTGAATCCCTGTTTCCGGAGGTGTATTCTGAAATGAGAAAATGGGCCAAGGAGCTGGTTTATAATAGAAAATGGAGCCCCCAGGAGATCGAATTTACGTTTGAAAGTCCTGACACAAAAGACCTGTATTCTCTCCAAACCCGTAATATGGTCATGAGAGAGAGAGAGAAGGTCTACTCCTTCGATATCGAAGAGAGGACTTCTGCCAAATTTTTAGGCCACGGAATAGGAGTAAGTGGAGGGGCTATGACAGGAAGAGCTGTGTTCAGTCTGGAAGAAATCCAACACTGGCGAAATGCAGAACCAGGGGCATCCCTGGTCCTTATCAGAAACGACACTGTTCCTGATGACATCAAGGAAGTCAATGAGGCTGATGGCCTACTCACCGCCAGGGGAGGCTCCACCTCACATGCTGCAATTGTGGCCCACAGGCTAGGCAAGACCTGTGTCGTGGGATGTGCAGACCTCGTTTGCATGGAGAAGGAAAAAAACTGTTCATTAGATGGAGAAAAACTAAAAACAGGAGACTGGATAAGTATTGATGGCCTTGGGGGATCTATCTACTCGGGTCAAATAAAGATCAAAGAAATAGAAAGGGACTAACATGGAAAATATCTCAAAAAATGAGGATAATAACAGCTCCAAACTGGGCATCAATGGCCTTGGAAGAATTGGGAAACTCACGCTTTGGCACCATGTTGCGCGGAAGCATTTTAATGAGATAGTGGTCAACTTGGGACGAGATGTTGGTACCTCGCTAAGGGATATCGCACATTACCTGGAAAGAGATTCTACTTACGGGTCCCTTGGTGGTTACCTTTATGGGTACAAAGGCAAGAAAGTAATCCAGGATATAGACGAAAATACAGGGTCCATGACCGTAGATGGCGTTAAGATCAAGATATTGCGGCATTCCAGAAATCCGAAAGATATTGGCTGGCGGGAACATGGTGCCAGGCTCGTGGTAGAAACTACAGGGCAATTCACTGATCCCACTCTCTCACCTGATGGCCCAAAGGGTTCTGTGAGAGGCCACCTTGAGAGCGGGGCAAAAAAGGTTATCGTATCGGCCCCTTTTAAGATAAAAGATAAGACCAAGCCCATGCCTGATGACGCTGTTACGACCGTTATGGGCATTAATGAAAATGATTATGACCCGCGAGTGCATAGGATTGTCTCCAATGCTTCATGTACAACTACCTGCCTGGCGCACATGATGAAACCCCTTCTGGACTCTTTTGGCTCTAAAAAAATCCTGACCGCTTCAATGGCTACCGTCCATGCGGTGACAGGTTCACAAGAAGTCCTGGACCGGCTTCCAAAATCAGGGGCGATAGATCTGCGAAAGAATCGGAGCGTGCTGAATAACATCATATTGACGACGACAGGGGCGGCAAATACCCTTGCACTTGTGATACCGGAGATGAAACAGATCGGGTTTATTGCTCAATCCGTGCGGATTCCAACTACAACAGGGTCATTGATTATTCTTGTGGTGAACCTGCAGGAAGAACCGTCGGGTGAATCGATCCGGAAGGAGTTAATAAACTCAATTTACAGGGATGCTGCAACTCGTGATTCCCGTGGATATCTTCATTATACGGAAGAACAGAATGTCTCCTGTGACATTATCGGACTTCCAAGGGCCGGGGCTATTATTGAGGCCAATGAAACCCATACCCGCACAGCAGAAGTAAGTATAGATCTACAAAAAGTCTGTCAAATCGCGGGACAAGAGACTCTGCAAAAAATAGGGCATGACATGTTGAACATACCAATAACCCAGGCGGTCATCTACGGATGGTATGACAACGAACTGGGGAGCTATGTGAATATGCTTGGGGATCGCACTGTGTCAGTGGCGGAAGTCATGTAGTTCTCGATTTATAAGCGGCGCCTGTCACATTAGAGTTATTTAAGGTTCAAATACAGGTTTTCTGATTTGCGCTGTTTCAACAAGAAACAATATGCCCATATTTTCAAACGACAATGATTTCAACCATTATAAAAAGCATATCCAATTTACACTTCACACGCCAAAAGTGACAAAGAAATAAAATGCATTGCAAGGCATTCCAGCCGGGGCAATAGTGGGCAGACCTGATTCTTGCCACTAGTTGGCCTCGTTTAATTTGGGGAAATAGTGACTCTTCAACGGCTGTGGCACTTGATTATTGGGTTTATTGCGGGTTACCCCTAAGTCGTCAGCAAAACCAGCTTTGCAAGTAACTCACATTGGTAATATATTCCCTTGATCATGAAGCTACCTTATGTCACTGGAAGGCCCTATCCTCTGGATGCCGCGCAAATACTGGAAGGGCTTAATGACAGAGATTGCTTTGTATTCCTTGAAACTTCGAGAGTTGCCGAAGAGGAAAACACCTCATATCTTTTTTTAAATCCAATAAAAATTCTTACTGCATACGGCCTTGATGATCTGGGATCTCTTTACAAATCCATGGAGACGGCCCTTGACAGGGGATACTATCTGGCTGGATGGTGGGCCTATGAGTGGGGATATGCCCTTGAGCCAAAATTGTGGCACCTTCTGGATACTCCCAGGCCCAAGGCCCCTCTGGTATGGCTCGGTGTATTTAAGAACCCAAAAATATGGATTCATCGATCTGATGCCCCTTTTTGCCCCCTAAAAAACATTCCAGATATCCAAGAAAATATAGGACCTCTGGAACTTGAGGTAACAAAGGACCATTACATTAAGGCCATAGACTGTATAAAAGACTATATAGCCCGTGGTCACACCTATCAGGTCAACTATACCTTAAGGGGAAGGTTTAAATATACCGGTCTGCCATCTAATCTCTATCTGTCACTCAGGGCCAGGCAGGCTGTCTCTTACGGGGCCGTGATACGCAACAGGGAAAAATGGCTCCTTTCCCTTTCTCCGGAACTTTTCTTTCGTCTGGAAGAGCAAAAAATCTGGTCCAAACCCATGAAAGGTACATTAAAGAGGGGAAGGACAACAGGCGAAGATTGTGAGCTGGCAGGTTTTCTGGCCAACGACCCCAAGAACCGGGCAGAGAATATCATGATTGTTGATCTGCTTCGGAATGATATAGGGAGGCTTTCACGCCCAGGGACGGTCCGGGTACCGGAGATCTTTACTGTTGAGCGCTACAAGACTCTCTTTCAGATGATATCCAGAGTAGAGGGGGAAATTCGCCCGGACACCTCCTGGAATAAGATCTTTAATGCCCTGTTTCCATGCGGGTCTGTGACCGGAGCGCCAAAAATCCGGACAATGGAGATTATTTCTGAGATCGAGTCTTCTCCAAGAGGCGTATACACCGGCGCCATAGGATTCATCTCTCCTCAGAGAAAAGCAGTCCTAAACGTAGCTATCAGGACAGTGGTCCTGGACGGAGAATCCGGAGAGCTCGGGATAGGAAGCGGAATAACAATAGATTCAGATCCTGAAAAGGAATACGATGAGTGTAGACTTAAGGCCGAATTTCTGACAAATTCTCTGTCCTTATCCTCTATTAAAAAAGGTAGATCAAGGAAGGATTTCTCCCTTATAGAGACTATGAGGTGGGACCCTGAAATGGGAGACCAGGAAGTAATAAAAGGTTATTTACTGCTGGAAAGGCATCTTCAAAGACTCT
>JAFDDO010000151.1 GCA_019310825.1 Deltaproteobacteria bacterium
CCAGCACAGTGTTCCGCAGATCAGGAAGCTTCCGACTATTAGAAATTTATACTCCCAGCGATACGCCAGCGTCAGGGCACGCCAGAATTCCTCCAGGCGCCAAGCGGCAAACAGCATGGCTATCAGGATAAAAATGGAATAAAAATATACAGGACCATAAAGGTCAAAAATCAGGATATCATCTGCCATTTGGACCACCGGTTGGTAGGCCAGGCAATAACAGACAAAACCAACTACCAACATCCCAATAGAAATCTCGATATAAGAAGAGAGGCGGGACTCAGTAGTTATCGCAACGGTTGCTCTGCGCAACCGTTGGGCCATATTAAACCATATAAGGGCAAATACACTTTCTGAAAAAATGACTGCTGTAACCACACTTGGTTCCGGATGATAGGCCAAATAGATATATTCTCCTGCCAGCAGGAGCAAGCCCAGCAGGGACTGCACCAGCGAGAGGGAAAATCGCCTCTCTCCGGTTTTCAGCCGAAAGGCAAAAAGGCAGGAGAGCAGGAGCAGCAGATTCAGCGTATAAAAGAGATAGATAATCATGGGAAGTGCCTAAAGTGCCGAAAGTAATCTAAAGTGCCTAAAGTTAAGGTATGTTTGGCATCATTTATGACAAGTCAAAAGTAGTTTAAGCTTTGTTGATTTTGTGTTTTGGCAGTGAAATTTGAAATTGGGGAAAATGCAAAAATGTAGATGCGTTACCTAATTTCAAATTTCTAATTTCCAGTTTTGACATTGGCATTCAATTCGATAATACACGCTTTTTCGAAAAAAGTGTAAACTTGTGAATGAAGGATGTCCTTTATCCTTGGAAATTTATTAACAGAGTGTGCGCGCATACAGCAATATTTGGCATCATTGATGGGTGATAGCCCTGACTATCCAGATCATTATCCGACATTCATGAGTTTGCAAAACCACGATAAATATCAAGCACCTTGTTCACTTTGATGTCGTGTGATACGTTATTATATTAATTCGCAGCCATAATTAGTTGATCTTTGGGCCGTTTATACGGCTTTTATTTTAAGAGATGATTCCGCTGAAAAAACCCAATCTGCGGCGTTGCTTCAATTTTCCAGTTACTTCGACGTACGATAAGTAAGCCTTGTTCATTCCTGGAAAATTTCGCGTCTTGCATCTTGGGCTTTTTGAGCGGAATCATATTTCAATATTTTTGCTGTTTAATCAGAGACTGATTAGAGAAGGAGGTAGGGGTGAACAATGTAATGAAACATCTCCTTGTAGGTATTATTTTATTTTTTGTCTGCGGTTCATTCTGTGCAGTGGCCTTCGAACCGCCGTCCTTTATTTTAGGTCCGGGTGACGTACTTGAAGTCTCTGTCTGGAAGGACGAGGATCTCACAAAACAGGTGGTTATTCAGCCTGATGGGTACCTGAGCTTTCCCTTGATAGGGCAGGTGTTGGCAGGGGGCCGCACTTTGGCTGACGTACAATCTGAAATAGCCGGCCGACTGGAAGAATACATATCATCTCCAACGGTCACCCTTCTGCCCATTCGAATCGAGAGCTACAAGGTATATGTGCTGGGCAAGGTCAACAAGCCGGGTGTATTTATTGTTCCTCCTTCAGTTAACGTGATGCAGGCCCTGAGCATGTCAGCCGGGACTACCCCTTTTGCCAATCTTGATAATATCTCCATCCTTCGCCAGGGCCCCAGCGGGCAAGAGAGAATCCTTTTCGACTACAAGGCCGTAACCAAGGGCAAGAACCTTGAGCTAAACATTGAGCTAAAGAACGGTGATGTGGTCGTTGTTCCATAAGCGAGTGAGGCTGAAATGAGACCGAAACTCAGATATGACTGTACTGCAAAAAGTTCTGAAACAGATTTCCGCTCAAAATGTTCCAGATGCAAGGTGCTGAAATCAGCTCAAAGCTCAAAGAGCTATCGTAATCAAACCCTTGCAGCTTTCGGCTTCAGGCTTTCAGCTCTTATACAGCGCAGCAGAGGGGGTATTTTAAGAGGGATCAGATCTTACACGGCCTGGTTGTCCGTGCTGCTTCTTGTAATACCTTTTTTCTTATGGCCCGTACATTCAATGGCTATCCAGGAGTTGATCCCGAAGTTGTCCCTTGACCTTACGTATGACGACAACATCAATTTTTCCTATACATTGTCTCAAAGGGATTGGATCTATGAGATACGGCCTTCGCTTTCTTGGAGGTATCGTACAGAACGGGATATCTTGGATGTAAGGGCTGGTTTGCACGGACAGAAATATAACACTGAAGATGACCTGGATACCCTGGATCAAGACTATCGCTTATACGCTTCAAGGGAGGTATTTTATGGTACTATCGTGTCCTTGAGGGGCCGGTATACTCTGGATACTACGCTGGACGACGAGTTCACAGAAGAGGGGTTGCTTCTTTACCGAGAGGACAGGACTGTCTACTCCCTGGAGCCTGCGGTGCAGTGGCAGGCTACCGAACGTTCCACCTGGACCTTTTCTGCCCCGATATATCATGTAAACTATGAAGGGGATGAGAATGTTGATTATAGTAGTGAATATTTAATATTGAATTACAGCTATCTGCTTAATGATGAAAAGACCAGCCTACTAACCCAACCAAGTATAGGTTTTGTAAATAGCGAACATGTCGACACCAAAGTCTATCAAATGATGTTTGGCGTTGGGCGTGAGTTTACAGAGCGTCTGTTTGCCGAATTAATGGCCGGGTTTAGTTATACCCGTTCCCATATTGATGAAAGGTTTGAGAAAGTAGGTTCAATTCCTATTAAAGTCCAGGATGAAGAAAATTTCGATAAAACCGGATGGGTGGCGACAGGAGAACTCAAATGGGATTGGGATAAAGGGCAGTGGGAAATGAATTTTGTGCGTCGCGTCTCTCCAAGTGGTTACGGTCAGATATTGATTAAAGACCGGCTGACCACAGGGGCCTCCTGGAGAATTACAGAGAGAATGCGTTTTAAAGGCAAGCTAAGCGCGGGTAAGGTTAAGTCACAAGATAATAAAGAGTTCGAAAATTACGATTATGTAACCTATGACATCAGCCCGGCGATAGTCTATCGGTTGTCAGAGCGTATAGATGTGGGAGCATATTATCGCTACAGCATTATAGATGATAAAGAGGAGTCTGAAATCAAGCACCGTAACCAGTTCTTTATACGTCTTGACTATAAAGGACCCTGAGAATTTTTACGATAATCAAATATGATACAAAATATTGAACGCGGTCCACAGTCCCTTAAGGAATATACGGATCTCTTGCGCCGACGCAAATGGCAGATCTTCATACCGTGGCTGGTCGTTTTTGGTGCGATAACCACCATTGCCTATCTTTTGCCTCCAGTGTATCGCTCTACGGCCACTATTCTTATTGAGTCACAGCAGGTTCCTCAGGACCTGATTCGTACTACGGTAACCGGCTTTGCGGAAGAGAGGATAAAGTCGATTACTCAGCAGATCCTTAGCCGTAAAATTCTCCTGAATATCATTAACGATTTTGACCTGTATTCTGAAAAGCGCGGGAAGGATCCAACGGAAGAAATTCTAGAGGATATGAGAGATGATATATTTATTGAGATGGTGAGCGCAGAGGTCCCGGACCGCCGGGGCGGACGCCCTGTTACTGTGAACGTCGCCTTTACTGTTTCATATGAAGGTCGTGATCCCCAAAAGGTAATGCAGGTGACCAATAGGCTTGCATCACTCTTCCTGGAACATAACCTCCGCATGAGGGAGGGGCTTGCAGAAACCACGACTGAGCTACTGGAGCAGCAGCTTGAGCAATACCGTGGTCTAACCCAGAATATGGAGGAACGTATAGCCCGTTTTAAAGAGGCACACATTACCGAGCTTCCAGAGTTGATGAATCTTAACCTGGAGACAGAACGCCAATTGCGTCGTCAGATCGATGGTGTAGACGAACAGATGCGCAGCCTGAAAGACCGAAAGATATATTTTGAGGGGCAGTTGGCTACTGTGTCTATGGATTCTCCACTTTTGGATGTAAGCGGACAGTATATTATGGATCCTAGAGAACGACTGAGGGCCCTAAAGAGTCAGGCCATAACTCTCGAGGCGACTCTTTCTTCAAAGCACCCTGATGTCACCAAGGTACGTAAAGAGATATCTGAACTGGAAAAGGGAACAGGGACGCTTGACAAAAGGCTGGAAATGAAAGAGGCCCTGCGCTTGAAAGAACAGGAGTTCAAAGAGCTTAAGACAAGTGCAACTGAGAAACATCCGGATGTTTTGAAGCTCAAGAAGGAGATAGAAAAGCTTAAAGAGAATTTCAAAGATTATGAGGACAAAGGGAAGGAGGGGTTTGATTTCGATCAGGCACAGCCCACAAATCCAGCTTATATAAGCCTTCAGACTCAGATCAAGGTCGCTGAAATGGATCTTAAAGGCTTGAAGGACAAAAGGCAACAGCTAGAGGAGAGTTGGCAGGATTATGTAAAGCGTTTGGAAAAGATGCCCCAGGTGGAGCTTGAATACAGAGAGCTGATCAGGGATTATGATGCCGAACAGAAGAAATATGCTGAAACCATGGCCAAACTCATGGAGGCGCATCAGGGCCAAAGCATGGAACAGCTCCAGGCTGGGGAAAAGTTTACTATTATCGACCCGCCTCAGTTGCCTGAGATACCAGCCAAGCCCAAGCGCGTTGCCATTTCACTGATAGGCTTTATCTTGGGTATTGCGACAGGAGTTGGTGTAGGTGCCTTGATGGAATTTGCAGATTCGACTATTCGTTCTCCAAAAGATATTCGCCGTATTACCGGACATCCGGTTCTGGCTTCTATCCCAGACGTTGCTGAGGTGCAGAAAAAGCGAGGCAGACATAAATGAGCAAGTTGGAAAAAGCGATGGAAAGGGCGAAGCAGGCTCGTGGCATAGTGGCAAGCCCGGCCAGTACGCCTATAACGTCTCCTGTTA
>JAFDDO010000152.1 GCA_019310825.1 Deltaproteobacteria bacterium
TCAAGGCCGATAAATTTTCCATAGGTCCTCAACTATTGAACCCGTGATCAGTGACAATTTATTTAAGGATAGGCAATTTCAGACGATTCTATCCTCGATTTTCGGATACTTTTTGTGTTGGAAATGACGATCAGAATCAACAATGCCAACAATATCAAGAAGTGACTCTTTTTCATTAATTTCGTTTAACTTAGGAATGCACCAGGCTAAACGCAATCGGATTTGCTGACATTTTTCCATGTTCGTTGATAGGGCTCGAAACTACCTGGAATTACAGCATGTGACAAAAAATTCGTCATGCGATGTCATTTCAATCGAGACTTGAACAGGATACAATAACACTCCACACAGGAAAATCAAGGAAATCTGTGGGTAAAGCAGTATTGCGATTCTGAATTTTAATAGAGTAAGGCAAAATAATCTATTACGTAAAATCAGCTCCAGAAAGTCCCAAAGTGGAACCCATTGGCAAGGGAACCATTTTATAAACCGAATAGTAGGCAATCCCGAAAATCGAGAGAAATCGTCTTCAGGGATCGCCTACGCATAAAAACTAGCCTTTGTGCCCCTTTTTCTGTTGGATTTTTTCGTTGGCCTTTTTGAGATTGTCGCTCAATAAATCAATATCCACCGGCTTGTGCAGATAGGCAAATGCGCCGAGATCCATACATACCTTTCTGTCGCCTTCAGAACCGTGACCGGTAAGGATAATCACCTCGATTTCCGGATGGGTCTGTTTAACTCGTCGCAAGACCTCAATGCCGTCAATGCCAGGCATCTTGAGGTCCAGGATCATGACCTCAGGCTCGTCTTTGCTGACCAGGTCAAGAGCGGATTCTCCGTCATAAGTCACGGCTGAGCCCATTTCCCGCAGAATCAGGCGCTCGGACAAAGTCTGGACAAACTCGCGCTCGTCGTCCACAAGCAATACCTTTGACGGCATCTCAAGGTCTACTTTCCGGTAAACGTCTGTTTTGTGAAAGCCTTTGCCCACCTTGGTGTCAACTGACTTGACGCCGGGCACTCTGCTGACAATGGATTTGAGTTCCTCCTCAAGTCGGCTGAGCATAAGGACATGCTTGTTGATGCTCAGCTTGACCGAGCCGTCCTTGACATCCACGCCCGCTGCGTGTCCCTCCTTGACCAGGGCCACTTCTACTTTGGCTGCAAGAAGGAAATCATCAACTGCCTTTTTCGAACTCTCCGTAGTTTTCACCACGTCACTGTCCAGATTCTTCATAATAAGCGCTGCTGCATCCGTCGCGTCTTTCTTGTCCATGGGAATGACGATGTCATGGAGAGAAGCGGCCCAGGGATCTTTGTTGTCAAACAAGGCGTTGACCAATGCAGCGCGGTCATTATCTTTGTTGTGTATGAGTTTGACAGCGTCTTTTTCTGACAATCCTTGTTCTTCAGCGGCCACCTTGGTCCTGAACTTCAGGTCTGCGATAAGGCAAACACGGAGTACGTGACTGACCTCTTTTGGAATAAGCTGACCAGCCAGTCCTGAGACAATAAGATTATCGTCTGAAAGTGTCTCTGCCAGAGCCAGCCTGAGATAGGCAATCGCGCGTTCCTTTTCGTGAGTGAACTTGTTGAATACCGATGTTGTAGCTGAAAAGGCCCGTTCTATCTTGCCTTCAGGCATGTCGGAAAACCTGGCTGCATTGCCGACAAGATTTTTGTCCGTAACAAGCTTATAGCCTGTGCTACCGGTTATTTCTTGGACTACTGAATCTTCCTTGCAAAAAATACCACTAAATACTGTGATGACAGACATATCTAACTCCCTTTTTTAGCTATGCATGGGTTAGTCTGCAAACATCCATAAGCGGACAGGCTTCGTCCACGTCGTCCACATGCGCCTGACGGTGAATGCTGCGGATGGCATGTTCCAGAGTCGGATAAATGTGGTCTTCGCCGATTTTTTCCAAGAGGAACGTGCGTTTCATCACCTTCATGACGGACTCGTTAACACCGCTGAAAGAGATATCAAGGCCCGCTGCTCTCACCCTGTCTACAATCGATGATAATGTCTCTTCGCCCGATGCATCCATATCATTAATGCCATCAGACACGATGAGAATGTGCCTGAGGTCTTTCATGTTTTGCCTACGCTCCATAATCTGGTCTTCCAGATAGCTGGAATTGGCAAAGAAGAGCGGTCCGTCAAAGCGTACTAAAGCCATATACTTGCACTGCTTAAGTCCATGAGCTATAGCATCTCGCAGGGATTCGTCCTCGTGTCTTGCCAGTGATGCAACGGTCGGTCTCATGCTTTTATATATATATACCATAAGCGATAAGGCCACGCCAAGCTCAATGCCTTTTTCCAGATGTGGGGCCAAAGCAAGCGTGACGGCAAAGCTTAATATTGAAATAGCACCATCATACCATTGGGCCTTCCAGGCGTGAATAAAACCGGAGATATTTACAAGGCCGAGGACCGCCATCATTATGACTGCAGCCAGCACGGACTGGGGCAGATTGTAGAGGAGCGGAGTAAAAAACAGGAGCGTGATAACCACGGCCGCGCTGGTAAACACGGCCGACAGACCCGAAACTGCGCCAGCCTGGAAGTTGACTGCGGATCTCGAGAAAGAGCCGGATACAGGATAACTCTTGCCGATAGAGCCTAAGACGTTGGCCAACCCCTGGCCGATGAGTTCCTGGTTGGGATCGAGACGCTGGCCTGTTTTGCCGGCAATAGCCTTGGCAATTGCAATGGCCTCCATGAAGCCCAGAAGCGAAATGATGATTGCAAAGGGCAGGAGTTGCAACAAGATCTTCATGTCCAGTTTCGGCACTGTGAAAGAAGGCAGCCCCTCAGGTATTACCCCGATCACCTTGCCACCTCCCATCATGACCAGATTGTCGGTTTTGAGCAACTTGTTGCCCACCTTGATACGCCATGTGCGTCCATCACTCTGGACACTGTCCCTGGTTTCCTCTTTAGGAAAGAACATCATCGAACCGTCAGGTTGCTCCACACCACTGAACAGGTAGTGTCTGAGCTCCGTCCTAGAGATGTGGCCTTCCTCTTTAAGCTGATCCATCTTGAATGCTATGACACTTGTGTCACGCTCTGCATCAAGGATACCTACGGTGTCGTGGGCGCTTTTGGCCTCATCCAGAGCCTTGGCTACTCTGGTCCGTTCTTCGGCCAGTGGCGTCATGCTATTTACAGCCTCATTAAAACTCTGAACGAGTTCATGGACCCTGGGGCACTCGATGGCCGAAATGTCAACACTGGCATCGTGCTGAAACCCGATGGCCCATGAAATAACCGTTGTTATTGCCACAGCTACGAGCACATTGGGGATCTTTGGTGCGATTTTTCTGAGTATGAACATGATGGCAAAGGCAAGTGTGCCAAGTAATAATGTGGGCCAATGGGTATAGTGAATTGCTTCCTGGACGACCCTGATGATCGTACCATAATGGTGTTCCGCCTTATCCACATATACACCAAATAGCTTGGACAACTGTGAAGTGGCAATGACAATGGATGCCGCGTTTGTAAACCCGTTTACCACTGGGTGTGAGAGGAGGTTGACCACAAGTCCGAGCCTGAGTACGCCAAGGGCGAACTGGAACAGTCCGACCATGAGTGCCAGTAAAAGGGCATAAGCAATATAGCCCTCAGAGCCTGCCGTTGCCAGCGGCTCAAGGGATGCAGCGGTCATCAGCGATACCACTGCCACAGGGCCAGTGGCCAACTGACGACTTGAGCCAAACAGGGACGCAATCATGGGGGGCAGAAACGCGGCATACAGCCCATAGTATGGCGGCAGCCCTGCTAACTGGGCATAGGCCATGGACTGGGGAATGAGTACCATTGCAACAGTGAGGCCAGAGAGAAGGTCAGTTCTGAAACTGCCAAAATCGTAGCCTTTAAACCAGCCAATAAATGGAAAAATTTTTGTCAGCATTGGAAATACCTACTCCTGAATCTATTTTTTCTGTAACATACTGTGGCACAACTCCATAAATTCCTTGTGAAGTGCGCCTGCATCGTAAAGGTTATAGGTTTTGAACCGCACCAAGCCGTCCACCATGGAAAAGATGATTAGCGCGATCTTTTTTGAAGACATTTTCCTTATGGACCCATCCTTTTGTCCGAGGAGAATGGCCCGTTCGAAACCATTTACAAAACTATTGTAAATGGCCTCCAGGTGCTCTCTGCAAACAGGATTAACCTCGGCGAGTTCATGCGGATGCCGACGGTGCAGAAGAAGAAACTGATCTCCCATTGTTCCGGCCAGAAAGAAGTAAAAGGAGCAAGCGCCCTCAATCATCTCCAGACCAGTATCAAACTTCTCTTCTTCCAGATACCGCTCAAACTCCTCTACAACTCTATTTCTGGTGTCCTCGAGTATGCAAAGAAAAATATCTTCCTTATTTTTAAAATGATAAAAGATCGTCCCTTCAGCAGCGCCTGTTGCCTTGGAGAGTTCAGCAATGGAGGTCTCCTTGAACCCTTTTTCGGAAAAAAGCCTTGTCGCAGCCTGCAATATCGCATCTTTTTTGGACATATTATTATCTAAGCCACCAGCAATACATGGTCTTTCTTTTATTGTTTTGTTACTCTTTTGGCAGACTTTCTAAATTAGACTGAGCATTCAACCGGTTTTTAATATATCCAAATAATGACGTCAAGAAAAATTTCCCGGCAAAGCAAAAAACTTTATTCTACATGCTTATTAGGTGTTACGAGTCGTGTATCTCGGAGGATTTTTTATTCAGGCGTTAACTATTCCAGATTGATCTTGTTATATCCATCTGCAAGGCTGGTATTTACATGCACCACCCCTTTATTGAGATTTTTAAGGGGATAGTCGTCAGTAACTAATGGCAGGTTATCGGCATCCTTTTGAAATTTCAGCACTGTTCCTGCGGGC
>JAFDDO010000153.1 GCA_019310825.1 Deltaproteobacteria bacterium
TGTCTAGGGGCTTTTGTCCACCCTGTCCAATCGCCATGGCCTCTTACTCTTGAGCCTCTTGAACAAAATTCGAGTTTTTAGGCACCTTCTCTGTCTGTGCTCCCATCAGGACCTATCTCCATTCATAGGTGCCTCTCAGTCTTAAGAGTATCAGGCTGTCCCGGTATTCATCCTCCTCATCAGAAGAGCTTCTCTCCCGCTGGGTCAACTCAACAACCCCGGTGAGCCAAGACAACATCTCATAGGACATGCCTACCGAGACATTCCATGTTTCATCTCGCATACCTGCAGACACATCCCCTGTTTCATCTCGCATACGTTCTTCTTCCTCGGACTTTTCATACATAAAAGAAGTTGATGCATATAGCTCGGTCCTTGGAGACATGCTGTAGGTAGACGAAAGGGACACACCCCTGTACTCTGTAAAACCCTCGGCATCTGCACCGGAATAATCTAACCTGTAGCCACCTTCACCACTGAGAGTTACAGAGCCCCTGGAAAAACTTCGGACTAGAGTGAGACTGTATACAGATCCATCACTTGACTCTGATTCCTTAGGATTAAAGAAAAAGTAACCGAAAGAGCCGCTTAGAGCCCACGATGGCCCAAAATCATGATCAAAACCAGCGGATACGCTTTGCACATTGTAGTCATCTCCTTCTTCCGCTTCCGCCGGGGCCTTAGACGAAAAGAGCACAAGCCCATAGTCCAAATGTAGCATAGTATGCGGAGACCGACGCCACCGATAGCCAAAACCAATCTCATCGACTTGGTCGGACGGATCGTGTTCATAATCCATTCGACTCCAGGAATAGCGCAGCAGAAGACCGTGGCGACGGGTGAGCCAGTATTCTAGCTCCAAACTAGGACCATATTCTACATCGTCTTCAATTTCCGGATCTCTATTTTGGAGACGGCTGTCAAGATATGACACGGTCACCCTGTCCTCTTCGCCGAACTGATAAGTGAATCCAGTATCTAACATGTTCCTAGAATACTCGTTTCTGGTCTCTCTTACCCCGGTATATTCCGGATCCTCTTCCAGCGGTTCCTCGGACCTGTAGTAAGTATTAATTATATGCCAGGAAAGGTTCCGGCTGAGCCGTTGATCCCAACTTAATTCAGCCTCGTGCCCGATATAGTTGTTCTCATCATGACGATCAAAATGATAGAGATGCATATTATAGCTGGCTGCAAAGGTCCTGGTCGCGCTGACGTCTTCCAACCTTAATTCAGGACTGAGCCTGGTTATGAAATCAGAGGTCTCGTTGTCAGAACTCAAATATATGTTACTGTCATAGCTTTCCTCTAGCTCAAGTGCTGGTAAAAAGCGCCACCCTGCCCATGAAGTCGTGGCAAATAAGACAGTAACCACAATCAACAGGAAGCTCAGCACTAAAAACCAGGGAGAACAAAAACCGAATGGTTTCATGTCGATTTACCTCATAATATCGAAGCTAAGGAACTATGAGGGTATCACCTGGTTTTAAGACTATATTTTTCTCCAGGTGCTTACCCTTTGAAACATTTTTGTAATCAAACTTTATTCGCCTTTGCTTTCCATTTTCCTTGCGCAAAATAACAACATCCCCTTTATCTGCCCACTCTGCAAGCCCTCCTGCCAAAGACAGTGCCTGAAGTACTGTCAGATTCTGCTGAAGCGGATACTGGCCGGGAGATTCGACCTGTCCCAACACAAATATATTCTTACTGTGTATTTCCTGGACAACCACTGACACAGTAGGGGATTCCACAAACGCGGCCAACCCTTTCTCAATTCCGGCCTTTAGCTCCAGAGGAGTGAGTCCGGAGGCCTGCACATCGTTCAATAGCGGCAAGGTTATCTTGCCATCAGGTCGCACAGGTATTGTGCGAGACAGGTCAGGTTCTCTCCAAACATGTACCTCAAGTATGTCTGTGGGACCTATGACATACTCGCCATCCACAGAGGCTTTATCCTCTTCAATATCACCAGTTGCTGCCATAGCCTGCCATATGGGACAAAAGAAAACACCGGCAACCAACAGTATAAAAATCGTCTCACTTCTTAACCTAACAAAAGTCAACTGAAAAAATTGGCCTGCTTTCACCATTCTTTACTCCTGTCGCCTCTTAAGATATTCTTCCCACTCCATTGGCAGCAGATATTTTTTGTTGTTATTACATTCCTTACAGACCGGCACCAAGTTGTTCTTAACACTTCGACCCGCGCGAACCAGGGGAACCACATGATCCATTGTAAGATTAGAGCACCCCACGCGGCTTCCACAGTAAAAACAAACACCTTGAGCACACTTCTGGTGCCACCATCTGCTGCGCCTGATCTCTCTGGCCTTGGATTTTTCCCTCTTTATATCCTCTTCGGCAACAAATGCCGAAAAAAGAATGTTTTCTTTATCTTTCATGCTATTTTATATAAAATATATAACAAAACTTCTTTATTTTTATTTTATAACACAAAACATAATAAAAATACCCGCTTTCTTCAAATGAGAGAATGCCCGGCGTGCATTGACCTAATCATTACAAACAAGAGTTATGGATAAGCGAGAATTAAAGCGGTTAGAGAAGATTCTTTTTGCCATGCTGGGTAGGAAGCCGGACGCCTTTGGCATAGTAATGGATAAAGGCGGATGGATTTCTATTAAAGAACTTCATCGGGCACTTATGAAAGAGGCCGGATTTTCCCATATTACCCCGAAGGTCCTTACACAATTCTTTTCCCTCTACAGACCGAAAAAATTCGAATGGCAGGAAAATCATGTCAGGGTAAAACCGGAATTGCAAAGCCCCAATCTTACCATATACAATGAAGCTACACCTCCGGAATTGCTTTACGTCAGCATAAGACCAAAAGCCCATGCACACGTGATTGCTCGTGGGTTACAATCAAGCAATAACAAGAAGTGGATTATATTATCCACAGAAAAGGAGATGGCTTTAAAAATCGGAAAGCGCAGAGACAAGGACCCAATTATAGCGAAGATAATGGCCTTTAAGAGTAATAAGGCGGGTGTGGTTTTCAGAAGGGCCGGCGAGGGTCTGTACCTTGTTAAAAGCCTTGATCCTCAATGGATGAATATACCGCCGCTCCCCCCTGTTCGGGAGAAAGACAAACACAGAGAGCCTAAATCCAGAGAGGTCAAGCCCGGCGGCAAAAAAATCCTAAAGGGCGGCGCCCCATCGCTTGAGAAGATAGGGGCCTTTGTGCTCCGCGACTCGCCTTCACACATAGTATCATCTGAGCTTGACAAAAGAAACAAGAACAAAAAATCCCGCAACCGCGACCCTGAATGGAAAAAGACTAGGCGCAGGAAAAAGAGGGGTGCAAAAAACAAAATGCCTACATAAACCAGTAAATCTGGTATCTTCATCAGAAGAATCTGAAGTTAAATCCTTTCAATGGATATTGCGTATAAAATTAACCGTATGATTACACTGCAAAAAGTCTGAAACATGATTCCGCTCAAAAAACCCGAAGTGCAAGGCGCAAAATTTTCCAGGAAAAAGACGTACTTAACGTGCGTAGCAGTGAGTAAAAAATTGAAGCAACGCCGCAGATTGGGTTTTCTCGGCGGAATCAACCGTAGAGTTATGTGTAATCGCCTTTCTTGCCTTTGCTTTTTGGTTTTTGCCTCTGTACTTTTGGCCTCTCCTGTCTCCGCAATGATGTCTATTGAGGAAGAACGGGAAATGAGGGATAAATTGCTGCGCATGGTTGAGTCCCGGGTCCCACTTATAAAAGATCCGGAAATTGTCGGATATGTATCCAGTGTAGGCCAAAAGGTGCTTGACCAAGTTGATGTCAAATTTTTTGACTATGAGTTTTTCGTCATACAAGACGATGGTCTGAACGCCTTTGCCATGCCTGGAGGTCTCGTATTCGTACACACAGGTCTGCTTGAGCTTATAGATACTGAAAATGAGCTGTTGTGCGTTCTTGCCCATGAAACAGGTCACGTTCAGGGAAGACATATAGCCAGGCGCATGGAGCGAATGCAGCGGATAAACATAGCCACTGCCGCTATAGCCATAGCCGGACTGTTTTTGGGACAAGGACAGGTGGGTTCTGCCATATTCGCAACTTCGAGCGCCCTAAATGCCTCTATTGCCCTTAAATACAGTCGCGTGGACGAAGAAGAGGCAGACCGGAGGGCATGTCAATGGATATGTAAGGCCGGACATGATCCCCGTGGGCTGCTTACCGCATTAAAGAAAATGCAGAAATATCGCTGGCTCGGGACAAGCGCCATACCTAGTTACCTTTCCACCCACCCAGGAGCCAGCGAGAGGACAACCTATCTGGAGGATCTCTGGGACAGAGAGCGATGTGTACAAAAATTCCCGGAGGATCCATTCAGGCTGAGAAAGATACAGGTCAAAACCAGAGTCTTAACTCATGATCCGATGGTCATGATAAAATACTATAAACAGGAACTTAATACCGCTCCTGATGATATATTCCTCCTCTATGGTCTTGCCCAATCGCTCCTTGCCGCCAGGAAATACAATGAAGCCCTGAAGGCATTCGACAATCTTGTATCTTCAGCCCCTGAAAGACCTGATTTTAAGGTAGACCAAGGAAGGGCCTACTTTACAGCAGGAAAATATAAAACGGCTATCTCTATTATGGGTCCTTACAGTAAAAGATATCCCGGAGATTCAACTGCCAGGTTCTTTCTGGCCAGGGCGTATCTTGAGCATGGAAAGCCGGCTGAGGCCCTCCCCATACTTAAAACACTAGAACAATCCTGGCCTGATCCTGCAAGTGTTTACTTGCAACTGGGCAGGTGTCTCGCCGCTCTCGAAAAACAGGGTGAGGCACACGACTATTTCTACCGTCACTACAAGGCCATTGGAAATCAACAATCTGCCCAATATCACAAGAACAAAGCCCTG
>JAFDDO010000154.1 GCA_019310825.1 Deltaproteobacteria bacterium
CGAGGACAAGGCGTAAAGTGGTGAAAAAGCGCAGTGTATTGGGCGCACATAAGCATTTTTCACCGACGAGCGACGCAGCCATCGGACAAAAGTTGGATTTTTCAAGTAGTGCGCTATTGATTGATTGTGGCCGCCAGTTCAATGATTTTGCTTTCAGTCCACTCCCGGGGATCCTCCATCCGATCAATCTTAGGACCGAGGTCATAGGACCCTGCAGTCAGTATGGCATCTATGGCTAAGGGTGCGGTATCCTGGGCGTTAAACACATTGGCCAGCAGATTGTATACAAAGTCCTCTACACGGTTGGCCATTCTTTCCCTTATATCCCTGGATAGCCCAACCAGCTTGTTCTCAAAAGGCAGGTTCAATTTTTTATAATTTCCTCCCTTAAGGCCCTTGGATTGTGCATAGGCTACCATCTCCGCCCACAGTTCCTCTGTTATTCCCTCTCCTGTAACCTTGATGAAATTCCCGTCTTCGTCTGTTACAGCATTACCGTAATCGTTTACTTCAAGGCCCCAGGAAATCATCTGAAGCGCAGTGGCCACATTGGCTTTTGTAGTATTGGTCGTTGAGACGATCTCCCTCAACCTGTCGGAGTTATTGCCGGACGTACCGTGCTGGGCACCTGAGACCTTGTATTTGGCCAAGGCCTCGTGGATCTCTCCGGTCAATTTTACCTGTATCCCCAGGTCACTCGCCTCAATACCATGAGTGGAACCATTATTAAGGGCTATCCAGTCCGGGAAAATATCATGCGCGTTAAGACCCTGTATAAGGAATAAGGCCTCTCCCATTGTCGAAAGCCCTTCTTTTCCCTTGATCTCTCCCACCTCTGTCTCCAGCCCGGCCCATTTGGGGACAAAGGGAGCAAGTTGCAGATTTGAAAGGAGGTTTTTGTCATCGGGAAGGTGTGATGCATCAATTGCTATGGAGGTCATGCCGGCTTCAAACAGGGTGGGGATCTCTACCTTTGCCGGTCCAACATCTTCTTCTTTTTTGATGCCATAGTGGTCAGCATGAATTGCTACTGGTATTGTTATTCCCAGCTCATTGCAGACCTGATCCACCTGCCTGGCCATGTTCCAGTAATTAGTCGCACAATAGGCATTCGCACCGCCTTCTGACCTGGCGATCTCTATTAATATAGACGCATTAGCTCTCTGGGCGGCAGCCAAAACGCCACGAATGACAAGATTATTTCTGCCATTAGCTGCAATAGTCATGGCCTTGCCCTTGGCCCGCATTGCCCTGTCAATGACCTTGCCGCTTACAAGAAGAGCCTTTGAGTTTGGAAAGAGCTTGACTACATTGGGCGGACGCCCTACTTGCAATGCCTTTTCAAAATCAGCAGAATAGTGACCAGCTTTCTCCGTCATGACATACCTCCTTTAACTACCCATCATCCTAATAATGAATTATTACACTGCAAAAAGTGATTTCGCTCAAAATGTCTCAGATGCAAGGCACAAGATTTCCGAAAAATGAGGCGTACTTGTATGTACGTCGCAATGACGAGGAAATCGAAGCAACGCCGCAGATGGGATTTTTTCAGCGGAATCATAAATATTTTTCCACCAGGACTTCTGCTATCTGAACGGCGTTAGTGGCTGCGCCTTTTCTGATGTTGTCAGCCACTACCCAGAAATCGAGTCCGTTGGCCTGGGAGATATCCTCCCGTATTCTGCCGACAAGGGTCAGATCCTGTCCTTCGGCATCCAGGGCAAGTGGATAGATATTCAGTGAGAGGTCATCAACGACCTTAATCCCAGGTGCTTCCATGATCTTCCTGGTCTCATTCAACATTTTCATCTCTTCCCTGGTGTAGCCATTGTCCAGGAAGACATCTATGTGGGGAAGGCAATTAAAGGCAATTTGGTGCGGATAGACCCTGGCCTCCGGAGTCCTGCCCTCGGCCCAGGACTTCACCTGATCCTCAAGCTCAACTATGGCCTTTTTCCCGGAACCTGATACGGCCTGATAAGTGGATACGACAATGCGTTTTATTCGGGCATAGTCATACAATGGCTTAAGGGCTACAACCATCTGGATGGTGGAGCAATTAGGATTGGCTATAATACCTTTTGCTTTGTAGCCTGAAACAGCATGAGGATTTACCTCCGGCACCACCAAGGGGATTTCGGGATCCATACGCCATGCGTTCGAGTTGTCCACGACTACCGCGCCAGCCTTGGCAGCCGAGGGGGCAAAGGTGAGGCTCCTGTCTCCACCAGCAGAAAAAATTGCGATATCTATACCATCAAAGGAGTCATGATCAAGCTTCCGAACCCTGACCTTCTGTGTCTTGAAGGAGAGCTCTTTCCCTTCGGAACGTTCAGAGGCCAAAAAACGGATCTCTCCCACAGGAAAATTCCGTTCCTCCAGAACCCTTATCATGGTCTGACCAACTGCACCGGTCGCACCGACTACCGCAACATTAAAAGTCTTTGCCATAATTTCTCCGCAATCACCCAATAACTAAATCACTAAATTCCATCTATCCCATTATATAGTCAGCCACCAAATCACCTACTTCGTTTGTAGTGTAGCCCATCCTGCCGGCAGAAAGGCTCTTCAGGTCCTGACTGACCACCTTCTTAACTGCATCTTCAACAGCCTTTGCGGCCTCGATTTCGCCCAGGTAGTCCAGCATCATCTGGCCGGCACATATGGCGGCCATAGGATTAATAACATTTTTTCCCTTATACTTGGGGGCCGAGCCGCCTATAGGCTCAAACATGGAGACACCATCCGGGTTAAGATTACCTCCTGCGGCAATTCCCATGCCTCCCTGTATCATGGCCCCAAGGTCGGTAATGATGTCCCCGAACATGTTATCAGTGACTATTACATCAAACCATTCGGGGTTTTTGACCATCCACATGCAGGTAGCATCCACGTGGGCATAGTCCGTTGCAATATCAGGATATTCCCTGGCAACATCATAGAAAGTGCGTTCCCACAGATCAAAAGCATAGGTAAGGACATTAGTCTTTCCACAGAGCGTGAGTTTCTTTTTCTGATTGCGACGTTTGCAGTACTCAAAGGCAAAACGAATGCATCGCTCCACACCCTTTCTGGTGTTGATAGATTCCTGAACAGCGACTTCATCCGGAGTGCCTTTTTTGAGCACACCCCCGGCCCCGGTGTAAAGGCCTTCGGTATTTTCTCTGACGACTACGAAATCTATATCCTCAGGTCCCTTATTCTTAAGGGGTGTATCCACGCCGGGATAGAGGATAACCGGTCGAAGATTTATATACTGGTCCAACGCAAAACGCAGGGCAAGGAGTATCCCTTTTTCCAGAATACCCGGCTTTACGTCCGGATGACCAATGGCCCCGAGGTAAATGGCTCTGTGTTGATTGAGATCTTCCACTGCTGCCTCTGGGAGGACCTCTCCTGTTCGCAGATAACGCTCTCCGCCATAATCATACCATGTGAAGTCAAGGTCAAATCCGAAACGATCAGATGCGATCTTGAGGACCTTCACTCCTTCATTTATAACTTCAGGGCCTGTACCGTCCCCTGGAATAACAGCAATTTTGTATGTGCTCATTATCTAAATCCTTTACAAAAAAAGAAAAATTCAAAATTTACAGACTTTTAAGCACATGGGGAATCAATCCCCCATCTGCAATCAGCTCCTGCATGAACGGAGGTATTGGCTGGGCCCTGAAGACATCTCCTGTAGTCAGATCCCTGATTTCTCCCGTATCTGCATTCACCTCCACCTCGTCACCCTCTCCGAGGGCACTGACCGTCTTGTCGCACTCGAATATAGGAAGGCCCATATTAAAGGCATTGCGATAAAAAATTCTGGCAAAGGTCGGTGCAATTACACAACCAATGCCCGCTGCCTTAAGGGCTATAGGAGCATGCTCTCTGGAAGAACCACAACCAAAATTTTTCCCAGCAACTATTATATCTCCTGGATTTATTTTTTTGGAAAAATCAGGATCAGCATCCTCCATACAGTGTTTGGCAAGCTCTTCCGGGTCAGAGGTATTAAGATAGCGTGCTGGAATAATCACATCTGTATCTATATTTTTCCCAAATTTCCAGACTTTTCCTTTGATTTTCATGATCACCAATCCCTAATTCCGCTGAAAATACCCCATCTGCGGCGTTGCTTCAATTTCCTCGTCATGGCGACGTACATCTAAGTACGCCTTGTTCCTCGAAAATGTCGCGCCTTGCATCTGGAGCATTTTGAGCGGAATTCATTTTTACAATTCGTCAGGACTTCCGATTCTACCCAACACCGCACTTGCAGCGGCAATGGCTGGATTCGCCAGATATACCTCACTTTCAGGATGTCCCATTCGGCCGACAAAATTCCTGTTTGTAGTGGAAAGCGCCCGTTCCCCCTTGGCAAGAACCCCCATATGCCCCCCAAGACAGGGGCCGCAGGTGGGTGGCCCTATTACCGCGCCGGAATTCAGAAAAGTCGTGAGAAATCCCTTCTCAAGGGCCTGGATATACACTGTGGGAGTAGTAGGAAGGACAATGAGTCTCAGACCTTTTGACACATGCCGTCCGGATATGATATCGGCAGCCAGGGCCAAGTCCTCGAGACGACCATTCGTACAGGAACCGATCACCACCTGATCCAGGGGTACATTTCCCAGTTCTGAAATACCCTTGGTATTTTCAGGCAGATGGGGACATGCCACCTGTGGTTCTATCTTGCTGCAGTCATAATCAATAACCTTGGCATATCGGCCGTCCTCATCACTGCGATATACAGTAAAATCCCTGACCGCCCGGTCAGTCACATAGTTCAAGGTCGTATTATCAGGGTTAATAAGTCCCACTTTGCCACCGGCCTCAATGGCCATATTGGACATGGTAAAGCGGCCGGCCATTGACATGGAATCAATCACCGGACCCGTAAATTCCATGGCCATATACAAGGCCCCGTCCACACCGATATCGCCTATGGTATATAGTATCAAATCCTTACCACCGACCCAGGGCCTGAGCTTTCCTTTGTACACAAATTTTATGGACTCAGGCACCTTAAACCAGGTCTTCCCTGTTATCATAGTGGCGGCCAGATCAGTGCTCCCTACCCCTGTAGCAAAGGTCCCCATGGCACCGTACGTACACGTGTGACTGTCGGCCCCTATAACCACGTCACCTGGAAGCACCAGGCCTTTTTCCGGGAGCAGCACATGTTCTACTCCTGACTCTCCGCCATCATAGTGATGAACAATACCCTGCTCAGCGGCAAATTCCCGGAGAAGCCGGGCCTGCTCAGCACTCATAATATCCTTGTTAGGAACAAAGTGGTCTGCCACCAGGGCGATCTTTTCTCTGTCAAAAACAGCATTTACTTTTGTCTGTCTGAAGGTCTTTATGGCAATTGGGGCTGTTATGTCGTTGCCCAAGGCAAAGTCCACATCGACTTCTACCAGTTGACCTGGCTCCACACTGTCAAGACCGGCATGAGCAGCCAGGATCTTTTCAGCTATTGTCATTGGTCGGCTCATAATATTATCTCTAACTCAGGCACTGAATTTGTGATGAGAATTACTGAAAGGAATATAGTAATAATCTTTCTCAATTCCTCATTAATAATTAAACATTTCTTTTCTGTAGCGCATTTTCCTTCATGTGTTCAAGACGATTCAGGGCGTTCAAGTATGCCTTGACACTAGCGGTAATTATATCAGGATCAGTCCCATGGCCTGTAACCACATAGCTGCCTTCTTCAAGACGCACAGTGACCTCTCCCAAGGCATCCGTGCCTCCTGTAATAGAGTTAACAGCAAAATGGAGCAGATGGCTCTCAGTTTTTACAAGCTCGGCCACTGCCTTGTAGGCCGCATCTATAGGACCGGCCCCCAGGCTCACTCCATCAACCTCCTTGCCGTCTATTTTAAGTATTACTGTTGCAGTTGGTCTTGTACCGCTTCCACCGGCAACATAGAGGTAGACAAGACCATAACGATCCGGAATCCGGAGTACCTCCTCTGCCACAAGGGCCTCAATATCCTCTGGATAAATCTCCTTTTTTTTGTCTGCAAGGAACTTAAACCTTGTAAATACCCTGTCGATTTCTTCATCGCTAAGCTTATAGCCTACTTCTTCAATCTTTGCCTTAAGGGCATGTCTCCCGGAGTGTTTCCCAAGAACCAGGATCCCTTTGCTAAGGCCTATGTCCTTGGGATCGATAATCTCATACGTAGTACGTTCCTTTAAGACTCCATCCTGGTGGATTCCAGACTCGTGTGCAAAGGCATTGGCCCCTACTATGGCCTTGTTTGCCTGAACCACCATTCCGGTAAGCATGCTTACCAGTCTGCTGACAGCCACGATGTGCTGAGAAGATATTGCAGTGTCAAAGGGAATGACGTCCTGCCTGGTACGGATGGCCATGACCACCTCTTCCATGGCGGCATTCCCAGCCCTCTCACCTATGCCGTTTATAGTGCACTCTACCTGTCTTGCACCATTCTCTAAAGCTGTCAGCACATTCGCTGTGGCCAGACCCAGATCATTGTGACAGTGTATGCTCAAAATCGCTTTATGGATGTTGGAAGTGTGCTCGAC
>JAFDDO010000155.1 GCA_019310825.1 Deltaproteobacteria bacterium
GGAACCGTATCAAGCGAGACACCCTTTTTCATCACAAGCTGTATGTTCCTGTAGCGCTCTTCTACGGAGATACGATGGCTTTCAGCCTTGACGAGATCCGAATTGAGATGGGACAGACGCTGATAAGCAACGTCCTGCTGCTTGTCTCCCAGAGAGGTTAGACCAGCCTCTACCCTATATTGCTGTAAGGCCTGCTCGGACTTCTCAAGCTTGACCTTCTGCCCTGCGATCTGACGATTGAGCCAATCCACCGCCTGCTTCGTCGCACCGAATTTCGTCTCGAGATTCATCTCGACATAGGCCCTGGCTACACTGTTGGCAACCGTTGCAGCCAGCTCGGGGTTTCGATTTTCAAAACTGATATTCACCAGACGACTATCCTTGATGGGTTGAATAATCAAGTTGTCAAGAAAGCAATCGATGAGGATTTCAGGCGATTTTTTCTCATCTGGTTCATGATCGGAAAAAGCAAAGAGCTTGCTCAGAAGCCCCGAATCCGGTGGATCGAAATCCGATTGTTCCGCAAGATCAAACTCCTCTATTACATACTGTGCAATAGCGCGGCTATGCAGGACCTTGTACTGGGTCTGGTAGAAGTCCCCTCCGGTGGACTCAATGGGGAAGATATCTTTAATGTTCAGTATTTTGGGGGACTCTCGCTCGATCAGGATCTGTGTAGTAGCCTTATAAATCGATTCGGAGGTAAAAGTAAAGATCCCGACAAGAGTTACTACAAGCAGCAAAAAAAGTATAATTGTCCATCGTCGACGAATCAGGACCCAGAGATAGTCCTGAAGGCTCATTGGCTCTAACAGCCCATGGGGCATGTGCCCAGCCGAATACTCACCAACTCCTGTTTCGGGCCCTATGCTGGCTCCGGGCATATCTAAGCCTCCGCCATCCTTTTCTCACCACCCTAGAAAAAGCTCTCCGGCACGACGATAGTATCCCCGGGCGAGATCGGGTCCTCCATTGTCACATAGAGCTCTTGTCGCTGGCCGTCTTCTGTATTGCGAATAATTCTGGTCCGTTTCGCCGCTGCCAGTTCCGTCAACCCTCCGGCCGTGCTTATGGCATCGAGGACCGTCATATGTTTTCGATAATCGTATCGCCCCGGTTTAGTCACTTCCCCGGTAATATAAAAGACCCTCACCCTGGGAATATAGATGGTGTCTCCTGGGCGGATCTGGATATTCTGTTCACTTTTGTCTCCCTCCAAGACCTCCGTCAAACAAATAGAGATGACCTCACCTGGTTCAACATCAGTGGGCAACGCAGGACCGACTCGTGGCTTCTTGGGACGGATAAGCATAATCTCCTCATCTGCGTAGGCCGCTGGTCCTCCCGCCATGGACAAGGCTTCCACCAGATGGATCCGCTTTGTAAGGCTGAAGGCCCCTGGACTCTTAACCTCACCAAGCACATAGATCCGCTGACTATTATACTCTAATACTTCCACAGTGACCTGCGGATCGACCAAATAACCGTCAGAAAGGAGACGGGCAATGCAAAGGGCCAAGTCCCCTGATGTATGGCCACCGGCCTCTATCTCACCAATGAAGGGAAATAAAATTTTATCCTTCTGGCTGACTCGGGCAGTAGTGGTAAGATCCTCATGGCCCCAGACCCTGATAGTAAGCTTATCTTCAGGTCCTATGATGTAGTCACTCTGGGCTAGAACCACGGATATGCTGAAGACCAAAATGCAAAAGAAGGTAATGGGAATCCCTGCCAGCCAAGGCCTCAACCCTCCATAAGAGGCAAAAGGACTACGCCCATTGCCAGGAAAACCAAGTCTTGGTATTAGATATGCGGAATACCTGAGTGACGCTTTGCTAATAAAGCACGCCGAGTCGGATGATAAGGCGATTCTCACTGTAGGAGTATTCCCGGAAGTTCGAGTCTTCATCTTCATAATACCATTTCACGCCCATAAAGAGATAATCCTGAATGTCATAACGCAGCCCAAGCCCTACCCTTATAGACTCGTCCTCTCGGTCCTTCCTTATAGAAGTAGACGGTTCTATTAACTTGTCGGTATATTCATCCCGTTGATAAGCACCATATATATTAAAGGTAATCTTTGGATAGATCCTGCGCTGGAAACCTAATCGGAAAATATTACTTAGATAAGATGCGTTCAGGTAATCGATGTCGTCCATAAATGCTCTGCTGGCAGTCACCTTGAAGGAGGTCCGACGATCGACATCCCATGTCAGTCCAACTTGCGAAGACCAATCCGAAGGACTGTTGTCGCGCCTGGCCATATGTCGATCATAGTTCTTCCAGGCATAACCACCCTTGAGTTCACCTTTTAGCTTACCCTTTGGGCCCCATTCGAGTCCCAAAAACACTGCGTAAATATCGTTGTCGTTGATTCCGGCCTCGTCATAACTGTTTTCCGCATAACCTCCCTCTAACAGGGCCCATGTGCGGGGCAAGATTCGGTACTGCATGACGACCGCGCCCGCGTTAGTAGTATAACTCTGCCGATCATCAATATCCTTTTCAAAATCCCATTCGTCGTAACGATACGAGGCCTTTGCTTGCCAGCGTTTGGCAAAAGCGTACTCGAGACTTAGTTCAGTATTGTACTCATTGTACTCCCTCTGCCTATTAACTCCAGGTCTCCGTTCAAGGGTAGCATCTGTAATGGACCCTGATAGCCGGGTGGCGAGGCCCCCAGGAAAATCAAGAAACAGATGACCGTCCCAGATCTGGTCATAGTGATCTTCACCTCCGTAACGGTCATATATATAAGCAAGGCCCGAGTATCCTAAATGGGCCTCATGCCGACCCCGCATTGGGAGATTCAGGCTTAGAGATGGTGAAATCACCGTAATCCAATCGTCTCTTTCATTTTTTTCTGTCTGATAAATGTTGGTTCGATAGACCTCTTCCACCTCAATGCCAGGATGAACTTGTACAGGTCCTAGTTTGATCTCAGCCCAAACTACCCCAAGGGACAGGAGCCAGAACCCACATATGATCAACCCCAAGGCTTCATAACAAACTAACCTTTGCTGTGGCAATCTCTTTGTACCCTTCACAACCTCCTCCTTTCTTTGTAACCCTTCCAATGGGCGCCCCAGGAACATTATCTGCCGAAGGGCCTTCGCGCATTTATATACCTCTTGCATATAACGAACAGTGTCGAGCACATAAATTAACTCGACAGCCATAAGTTCTCGCAACATACTGAAATTATTGATACCGGAAAAACAGACACGAAACAGCTATAGCTAATAATTTCAAATAGTTAACAATTAACGATTCAAAAGCTCGCAAGAACTTATAACTGTCGAGAAATTAAGAGAAACCCTGAATATTTAATAAGAAAAATAATAGCGGAACCACTTACAAAACTCAAGGTTTTGTTTTAGGGCAAGGCACGAGGAAGTGAAAAAACGCAGTATATTGATATTACATAAAGCATTATTCACCAACGAGCAACGTAAGCAAGCGAAAGATGGGGTTTTGCAAGTGGCTCAGTAGGCAAAATGTGAAATTTAACAATTGTGGGAACATAGAAGGCTCAAAAAAACGTAATCAAGGAGTGACATGAAACCAACAACCTTTAGACCATGCCACGAATCCGCAACTTAAAACTACTCCGGATCTAAACATGATAGTGAATTATCTAGTTCTTTTGGAGAAAAATAAGGAGTAGCAAAATAGACCCAAACAGAATTGCTCCTAAGGCAAGCCTCCTCCTTAGAACTGATCGTTTGACCAAGGCCCGCCGCTCCAAGACCCTTATAATCATGTCTTCCAATACGTTTGTCTTAAACGGTTTCGTAAGATAGTCATAAACACCGTGACGCAGAGCCTCACCTGCTGAACTGATGGTACCATAGCCAGTAATAATCAGTGTAGCAACTTTTTCATCCTTACCATGAACACGTCTAGCAAGCTCCATGCCATCCATTCCAGGCATATTCAGATCGGTTATTACCATATCAAAGCGTCCTTCCTGAAATCGTCGCCAGCCTTCATCTCCGTCATAAGCCTTTACTGGAATATGCCCCATTTTTACGACGACCCTACTGATTACTGAGACCAAGCCCTGATCATCGTCCACAATGAGTATTCGCGCTCCCCTTGGCTGATTCATTCCTGAACTGTATTATATACTGCTCTTTTCCGCAATGATAACTGCTCTTTGTCCAAGCTTTCCATCCCTACCTCAAAACGATCATTAGCCTTTACAGGAAAATGGTATTCCGGAACAATTTCCTTCAGTTGTTCGCGAATACCTTCCGCGTCAAAGGCATCAGCAGCACCTACCAACCGCTTGATAGACTCATTTAGCGTTTCAAGGCTCTGCCCCACGCCTTGAAGGACCAGGATCTTGTCATGGTGGGTTTTGACGATTCCCTCGCCTTGGGTTATCAGCTCTTCATAAAGCTTTTCGCCTGGCCGAAGACCTATAAACTCAATTGCAATGTCTTCATCCGGTCTCAACCCGGATAGCCGGATCAGGTCACGGGCCATATCTACGATGCGAATAGGGGTTCCCATATCCAAGATAAAAATCTCACCTCCTTCGCCCATGCATCCTGCTTGCAGTATCAGTTGTGAAGCTTCGGGTATGGTCATGAAGTAACGAGTGATATCCGGATGCGTGACGAGCACCGGGCCTCCTTTTGCAATCTGCTTCTTGAACATAGGGATAACAGAACCCTCACTACCAACCACATTTCCAAAACGAACGGTAACAAAACGGGTGGCAGGGCAGAAGTGATTGTAGGCCCCGGTCAGCATTTCAGCTATTCGCTTAGTGGCACCCATAACGTTCGTAGGCCGGACAGCTTTATCCGTAGATACCATAACAAAGGTCTCT
>JAFDDO010000156.1 GCA_019310825.1 Deltaproteobacteria bacterium
TTGTCTTGGAATAGTGAATGAACAGATAGAAGAAGCGGTCAGATATTTAAGATATCAGTCACGAAACCAGATTTGATAGGAGTAATATATGTTCGGAAAGATATAATTTCATTTACCAGCCTGACTGTGCGTTGCACGCAGACAGGTCACTGCGACGTACGATAAGTAAGTCTCATTCCTTGGAAAATTTCGCGTCTTGGATCTCTGGTTTTTTGAGCGGAATGATGTTTCAGACTTTTTGCAGTGTAATCAGGTTTAAAAAAAGAAGTAGGGCGTCTTCCTTGTTGTTTGGATAGTAACCTTTCCTTATGCCTGTTTGATTAAAACCAAATCCAGTGTACAGAGCAAGGGCCGCAGTATTTGATCTCCGAACCTCCAAATAAGCCTGTTCTATTCCCATCTCTATACAATTCTGCAACACAAGCCCGAGAAGACGTTTGCCAATGCCTTTGCGCCTGTACACCGGGTGGACCGCCAGTTTGAGAATTTCCATTTCGTAGTCTATATGTTGAAAGGACATATAGGCAGCCAATTCACCCTTTTTTTTGAGCCCAAAGATATAATACTGCTTTTGCTTAAGACATAGCCAGAATTGCTCTTCCGTCCATGCGTGGGGAAAACAGATTTTTTCAAGGGCAACCAAATCGTCAAGATCACAAAGGCCCAATTTGCTGAATTCATAAGAAAAATCGCTCATAGGACATCATGGATTTCACAGACACCTAGACCAACATGACCAAACAAGCCTAGTCGTCAAGTAAAAATAACTCATACATCTTGTTTTTACTTGCCTCCTTCGGTGCGTAATCCGGATTGATGGCTCAAAAAACGTCGATAGTAGGCCAAAATCAGACAAGTCATTGGCAGGGCGATAATTAACCCGAAAAATCCTAATAACTTGCCCCATATGGATAGGGATAATAGAATTATGGCCGGGCTTAAGCCTGTCACTCGGCCCATGATCTTGGGGACCAATAAAGTATCCTGTATTATCTGAACCACCACAAAGACCGAACCGGTCAATCCGAGGACTACCCAGAAACTGCTTCCTGTCTCCACCGCGTGAACAAGGGCCAGCAAAAAAGCAGGAATAAGACCGATTAACTGCAGATAGGGAACCATATTCAGAATCCCGATTAACAGGCCAAGCAAGATACCCATCGGCAGGTCGATGAGCCAAAAGCCTGTGGAGAACAATATCCCAACAATAGAGGCTACCTCGGCCTGAGCTCGGAAATACCGGTTCATGGCCAATTGAAAGTCGCTAACTACGGCCATGATAGCCTCCTGGTAATCAGGCGGTAGCATGTTCTTCCAGCCTTGTTTGACCTTCTCGTAGTCCAGAAGCAAAAAGATCAGATAAAGACCGATCACAGCCAATCCGACCAAACCCATGATGAAACTTGCAGTGCCTGTTAAAAGTCCCCATGCTCCGGGTAAAGCCTTGCGCGCAATGGATTCGGAAATCTTCCAGAAATTATCAGTCCTGAAAAAATCCCGGACGTGGTCTGACGCCATAAAATCCTTGATCGCCTCCCAGATTTGAGGCGGCAGGCGACTAGCAGCCCGTTCAGCCAAGTCAGAATCGTTGACAAAGTCAGTTACAATCCGGCCCATGTTCGCTACGTCGGCCACGATCATGGGGACAAGCAACCAAGCCAAAAGCGTTACTGAAGTCAATACGACAAACAGACTGATAAACACGGCAAAAATACGGTTAGTGACCTTTTTCTGGACAAAAAGAACAAGTGGATTAATCAGGTAGGCTAAAAGGAGGGCAACTGCAAAGGGGATCAGGACTGCACTCAGGTATCCCAAAAGCCAAATCAATCCCCATAATAAACCGGCAGCTATGCCGATTCGCACAATTCGGTCAAGTGTATAAGGTTTGTTATCGAGAATCACGGTGCTTCGTCAGATATTCAGTTTTATTCTGAAAACCAATTGTTTAAAATATCGACAATTTTGAGAGCTTGTTTCTTACTGGTGATATTAAACTTGCTTTGTTGCCGGAACTGATCGCCGGATTTTTTATACCGGCGGATCGTGACTTTTGGATCTCCAAACTCGTCGGTCTTGCGATCTATATCCTGATACATAAACACGATGGTGGTCCAACTCCCTCTGGTCAGGACTACCTTGTCGAGTTCCTTGACCAACTGTTTTCCTGATTCATCTTCATAATTAATTGTAATATCATCTATTTTTTCAGCCATAATTTCTCCTACAATTTATTTTCTAATTTCCAATTTCAAACCGTGAACAGCTACAAGTAAAGCATATTGTGTCATGCGCAACAACTAGAAACTATAAATCGTAAACATTCATCTCTTCCCAATTTTTATTTTCTAATATCCAAATATAATATCTGATTACACTGCAAAAAATCTGAAACATGATTTTGCTAAAAGAGCCCGAGATACAAGACGCAAAATTTGCCAGGAATGAGAATTACTTATCATGCGTTGGAGTGACTGGAAAATTGAAGCGAGGCCTCGGAGATTGGGTTTTTTCAGCAGAATCATAATATCTTAATTACTATAGTCCAGGCCCATATTATCCGATACTAAATGAACAGGTGTCATTACTCTGCGCAAACGCGGGCACTTAAAATAATTTAGGATGATAGGACCGTTGAGAATCTACGATAATTCTAAAGGCTTTTCCACCACTACCGCCGGTGATCTTCCGATTCTCAGCAAATACGGCGTGCTGGTAGCAGAAGATGAAGTGCAGGAGAGAGAGCTTCTGGTCGCCCACCTTTCCGATTGGGGGCTAAATGTTACTGGTGCTGCGGATGGCAGAGAAGCCCTGTCTATCTTAATAAAAGACGATACAATTCGTCTTCTTATCACTGATTTGCATATGCCAGAATTTAGTGGGCTGGAACTTTTAGAAGCGGTAAAAAATCTGGCAAGGCCCAAGGTGTATCCCATTGTCCTCAGCGGAATCAAAGATAGGCAGACCATGATCAATGCGCTGCAAGCCGGGGCTACTGATTACATAGTCAAGCCCTGCCATCCTGAACAGATATTTGCTAGATTGGCAGTGCTTGACCAGGTCATGGCACTTGAAGAAAGACATCAGGCCCTGATCAAGGATCTGTTTAATGTAATGGGAGAGATGCTGGGTAGTCGTGATCCCTATAGTTTGGAGCACAGTTTAAGGGTCGCTGCCATATCCCGAAGAATAGGTGTTCTAGAAGGGCTATCATCAGAGGAACTGGAAGTTTTGGGTATGGGTTGTCTTATCCATGATATCGGGAAAATAGCGATACCGGACGACATACTCTTGAAACCCGGCCGTTTTAACAATATCGATAGACAAATTATGAACATGCATCCAACCATTGGGGCAAATTATCTTGCTTTCCGCTATCCTGATGACAGGGTGACCGAAATAGTCCTTCAGCACCATGAACGGCTGGACGGAAGCGGCTATCCTGCAGGCCTTAGAGGGGATGATATAAGCCCCATGGTAAGAATAGTGTCAGTGGCAGACACGTATGAAGCCTTGATCGCAAAACGGCCTTACAAGTCCCCTTTACCAAGTACTCAGGCCATGGAAATATTAAAAGAAGAGGCGAAAGAAGGACGACTTGACCAAAATGTCACAGAAGCCCTGGAGGAGGTCGTATATGACTGGAATCCTCTTACTATACAGAGGCATCAGGGCAGGGACATTAATTCCCTTGAACTCTTCAGGCAAATTACATATTTCAGGGAACCTATGTGTAGCTTTTATAACTACCGTTGTCTGTTAACATTAGACAAAGTCACCGCTCTTAGTATAAATAGATTTCAGTATTCTATGATCATTATCAAGTTTGAGAACTTGAAGCAAATAAACCGAAAATGGGGTTATCTCAGGACAGACCAGATGTTGGACGAAATCGGTGAAAATTTACAGCAATCCATAACCGACTTCTCTAAAGCAAACAGTGGTATAAATAGCGAGGCCTTGCTTTTTCGAAAGGGATTGGATTACTTAATATTTGCAAACTACCCGCTTGATTCCATGCAGCAGTTGTCCGACTTGATTCAGGAACAGCTACATACATGCAAGAATGAGTGGGAAATTGATGTAAGTTTTCTGCTTGAATCTTTCCCCCCCACATGTTCTTTAGAAGATGCCTTGAATCAGCTCCTGGGTACTGGCTATAACGACCTCTAATGACAGAACATACCCAACAGACAAAAAAAATTGAACACTATTTAGCCGAACAAGTAACTCGGGTCGTACGTAAGACCATTAAAAATTTGGTTCGAAAGGGATTGCTGCCCTGGCCTGACTTATATTCAACTGAATTCTGGCATGTTGTATATGAGGATGGTTACGATGAAATCATACTCAAAAAGGCCGAACCTCCTACAGTCCCCAGCCAAACGGTGGAGGGATTTCTGGAACAAACGGATCAGATCTTAGACGATGTCAAGGACACGGTCAGTTCCTTTGCAACAGATGCAAAGGAAAACGTGGACAGCATAACTGTCGGGCTGGAGTCTCTTGAACAGAAAGTTCAACATAATCAAGAACTAAAGGGGGAAATCAAGCAACTTCTGGAATACAAAGAAACCCTTTTGGCGCACATTGCACAGATAGAAAAAGAGTTCGTGGAACACGCCGGTTTTATTAAGGATCTTCAAGAAAAGTTGCGCATAGATCACCTCACCGGTCTTAATAACCGCGGGGCACTGGAAACAGATTTGAAAAAAGAAATAGCCAAGGCCAGGAGGTATCAGTTTCCCCTGTCGATAATAATGATTGACCTTGACCACTTCAAAGATGTAAACGATATTTATGGATACCAGATCGG
>JAFDDO010000022.1 GCA_019310825.1 Deltaproteobacteria bacterium
TCTTCAAGGGTATGCTTATAGGAACCTACCTGTGCAAGGATATTCTCCTTTTCATCAGAGGCAAAGGTGTTGCTGCAAAGACCAAAAATGAAGGAAAATCCCACCAATGCCAGGAAAATTTTAACAGTAAAGCTGCGTGTACTAAGTAGTTTCATTTATTTCTCCTTTCTATGTGAATTCCAATATGAAATAAAAAACAAGAGAACCGCTAGCAAAACTCAAAAGATAGGGGACTAGCGGATTACAGAATAAGGTGCGTAAAGCCCGGACCTTACTGTGGTATTAGGGGCTATTATTGAGTCCAAACCAACAAGTGTGCCTGGATTTGTAACGGAATTACATCCGGTTTGTGCATTGTCCCCGAGGACGGCCCCAAGCTTACGCCTTCCGGTATCGATTAGACTCCCTTTGATTTTGATGGACACGTTTCCGGATACAAAGCGCAACGTGCCTGCTCCGAGGTTTACATCTCTGCCAAGGACACTGTCACCGATATAAGCAAAATGCATAAAAGATATATTAATGCGTTTTGTCAATCTCTAATGCCTATTTAAATATCAAAGCGTTCACAGGTTTTGGGTTCAGTCAGGGTTACCTAAATAATAAACTATCTTTCAGCAAGCGTTCAGCTATTTCAATATCATATAGATGAAGCGGTGGCTTTCCCCTTCCGTCTTCCTTGTAAAAATCGGCTGCCTGCTTAATTGCAGCCCATTCAACCCAGCCATGATCATCCCACATGCCGGAATCATCGGCATTCCACATCCTGAATTCTATATCGTCGGAGCCGGTCCTAACATACATGCGAATCTTTTTATTCTCCAGGATTGGATTGTAGTATAGTCCTAATTCGTCCTGCACAGCTTTCTCCTGAAAATGTTTATTTGTTAGCAGAATATATATGCTGAAAAAATGATTTTGCCCAAAATGCCCTGAACGCAAGACGCAAGATTTCCGAGAAGTGAGATATACTAAGAATACGTCGCAATGGCAAGAAAATCAAGACAACGCCGCATACAGGGTATTTTCAGCAGAATCATATGTTAAGCTAAACTTTTGTATCCCAGCGGTCAATACTTGATATCCATAGAGAAGAAAAAAATTGTCTAACGAGTATTCAGCAAAATATTAGGTTTTGCTGGAGCCTCTTGCTACAAAGATGTTATATAGAATTTATGGTTGAGGGATTGAGGAGGGTTCAAAATTGACTAATCCGGTTTTTCAATGGAAACAAGTTTTTTTTCTTGCTGATTTTCACATTCATTCCCACTTCAGCAGGGCCACTAGTCCTGATATGCATCCAGCTACTATTAATCGTTTCGCCAAGCAGAAAGGATTATCTGTTGTCGGCACCGGTGACTTCACCCATCCGGGCTATCTTGAGGAGTTAAGGGAGGAACTGGAGCCTGAGGGTACAGGACTCTATGTCTGCAAAGACGACCCTGAGGGAACAAAATTCATCCTCACCTCTGAGGTATCCAACATCTTCACCCAGGGCGGAAAAAGTCGAAGGATACACACGGTTTTTTTTGCGCCTGATTTCGAGGTGGTAGAAGAGATCCAAAACCGTGTTGGATCAATAGGCAATATCTCTTCAGATGGCCGCCCAATCCTTGGCTTTCCGGCAAAAGAACTTGTCAGAATAATAATGGAAGTATCATCTGATTGCTTTGTACTGCCGGCACATATCTGGACTCCATGGTTTTCTCTGTTTGGTGCAAAATCCGGCTTTGACACACTGGAAGAATGCTTTGAGGAACAAAGCGAGCACATTTTCGCACTGGAGACCGGGCTCTCTTCAGATCCTCAGATGAACTGGCGGCTGTCCGCCCTGGATAAATACACCCTGCTTTCAAACTCTGATGCCCATTCCCCACCCAAGCTGGCGAGGGAAGCAAATGTCTTTTCCTGCGAACTCACCTATGAAGCAATTACTGCTGCCATCAAGGACCCTGGCCGTGGTTTCGAGGGGACAATCGAGTTTTTTCCGGAAGAGGGTAAATATCACTATGATGGTCACAGGGCCTGCAACATTTGTATGAAACCACAGGAGACTATTGATCACAAAGGCAAGTGTCCGGTATGCGGCCAGAATCTTACAGTAGGTGTTTTGCACCGGATAGAGGAGCTTGCTGACAGGCCTGAGGGCTTTATTCCTGAAACTGCAAAGCCCTGTGTGCACCTTGTACCTCTTGAGGAGATTATCGCTGAGGCATTTGGTTTACGCACCATTACAGGTAGAGTAAAAAAAGAGTACCGGAGACTGATTCAGCTTGGAGAATCTGAGATGAATATACTCCTCTGGAAAAGTGAGAAGGAGCTTCAGTATTTTGTGCCGGACAGGATCAGAGAGGGAATACTGCGTATGAGAAAGGGTGAGATAAAGATAAGTCCCGGTCACGACGGGCTCTACGGAAAGATCAGCATCTTTTCCAAAGAGGAGAGGGAAGAGCTTCGGGCCTCAAGGGCAAAGGCCTGCTCAAAAGAGAAGGCGATGCAAATGGATTTGTTTTAACGTAAAAATTGTTTGAATCAGCTTTTCCGTATTTTGTCTCAAGATAAACTGCATTTTGTCCGTAAAGAAAATAGCTTTACTTTTGCTGACAATAACCTTGTCTGTGGTATTACTTCGATTTCCCGTCAGGAGGAAAACCAAATTACTCCCTAATTTCCAGGAAATTTCGCTTATTGCATTTGGGGTTTATTAAAAAACCGTTTTTTGCAATCTAATTATCTTTGCCTTTTTACATCTGCATTTGATGAGGTTATCTCAGTTATTGATTCTGACATGGAGGACCTCAATGGGTACAAACAACGTCATTTTTTTAGAAGTACTGGAGTGGTTTGATCAAACAGGCACTGAAGTCTCTCACCGCCTGCCTGAGATAGGCTCAGGTGAAATTAAGCTTGGGGCCCAGGTCATAGTGCGAGATAACCAGGCCGCTGTATTCTACACAAGCGGCGTGGCATGTGACGCGATTGGTCCGGGACGACACACACTTAAAACTATGAACATACCCCTGCTGACCAAACTACTTTCTCTTCCCTGGGCCTTCACGAGTCCGATCAGGGCAGAAGTCTACTTTGTAAATCTAAAGGTCTTTAACAACCTGAAATGGGGAACCAGGGACCCTGTGGCATTCAGAGACAAGGAATTTGGCCTAGTTCGCTTAAGGGCCCATGGGATATGCAATATACAGGTGAGCCAACCCGTACTATTTGTGAACACACTGGTGGGTACACAGGCAAGCTACGGCATAGACGATTTAGAAAATTATCTGAGCGAAGTTATAGTCTCAAGACTAAACGATCATCTTGGAGAACACCTCAAGTCCCTGCTGGACTTTCCGAGCCAGTATGAAAAGTTGGCCGGGGGACTTTCTGAAAGATTGACAAAAGACCTGGCCCACTATGGACTTGCTCTCAAAGATCTCTATCTGAACGCAATCACCCCTCCCGCAGAGGTTCAGCAGGCCATAGACGATCGGAGCAGGCTCGAAATCTTGGGAAAAGACCTTCATGGCCTTATGCAGATGAAGGCTGCCATGGCCCTGGAAAAGGCCGCTGAAGGTGAAGGCCTTGCCCAAGGAGGTATAGGCATGGGCCTTGGTTTAATGATCCCAGGCCTTCTTACGGGTCTTCAAACAAGACCTGGAGCTACCCAGCCACAGGATGCCGGTCAGGAATTCTGCCCCGAATGTGGTCTGTCGGTCGAGGCCAAGGCTAGATTTTGCCCCCATTGCGGTCACCAAATCCTCGTCCTTCGGCAGTGTGGGATTTGCGGAAAAAATCTGAGCCCCAAGGCCAAATTCTGCCCTGCATGCGGGGCCCCTGCGGGTCAAACCCACGCCCCCAAAATCTGCAAAGAGTGTGGCTCTAAAAACCGTCCTGAGGCAGTATATTGTAACGAGTGTGGCGGGGAACTTTAGGGCTAACCCGTGAATGCCCACAAATCATGGAAGGCCAAAAGTTACTGTCCTCAGTGCGGTGGGCCGGTAGATCTCGAAGCAGGAGACTCGCTACTATCCTGCTCCTTTTGCAAGACCAGTCTCTACATAGTTCACAAAGGACCGCTCAGATACACACTGCCTGTCAAAGACGGATTGACAACACAGCGTGAAGGAAGATTGTTATACCTTCCATACTGGAGATTTAGAGGGCTAAGATACAAGGTCCTTGATCAAAGGCAGGTAAACGGCTCCCTGCTAGATACTACAGTAACTGCTTTTTCAGACATTGACATTGGTTCAAACCTTGGAATTCGCCCACAAGTTGCGACACTGAACCTGGCAGTAAAAGGAAACCACCTTATACCACCACAGAGAAATGCCAAAGAGGCATTACACATTGCAGAAAAACGATTGCTGCAATTCGAGGAAAATACGGTCCTCTTTGAACGATTTGTTGGTGAAACCCAGTGCCTGATCTACGCCCCGTTCATCCTGACGGAATTTCCAAGAAGAGGAAAATATGTATTAAAAGGCATCTGGGGAACATGTCCTGAGCAAGAGATTGACAAATCAAAAACCACAGCCCTGTTAAAGTCACTGGATGGGCCTTCTCAACAAAATTCTTTACATTTTTTGCCCCTCATATGTCCTGAGTGTGGTTACAACCTGCCTGCAGCATCCGGAGCGGTGGCCCTCATGTGCCAGAACTGTTCCAGGGCTTGGTGGGTAAAACGCCGTCGATTTTCTCCGCTTGCATATAGGACCTTGAAGATATCCTCGTCGAGCAAGGACCTCAGCTTCTTGCCCTTCTGGCACCTGACCCTTGGGCTTTCCGGTCTGCCGATAAAGAGTAGATCTGACTTGCGACTTTCGGTGATATCATACCAGAATCCACCTGAAGCCTGGAACCGGGAAGCAGTGCAGATCCTAATCCCTGCATTCAAGCTCAGTCCAAGGCTCTTCCTCAGGGTGGCCAGGAACATGAGCCTGGCACCCATTGATCTGTCTCAAGAAGACCAGGGCCTGGAACCAGGGCAAAGAACTGAGCCGGTCAGATTACCACTTGAAGAGGCAGCCCAAGCCGTAAAGGTTATCCTCTCAGATCTCCTTAAAAGACACCGTAAATTATATTCCCTTATCCCGAAAACTCGCCTTAGACTGAGACATACCAGACTGGTCTATCTTCCCTTCAAATTTCAGGGTCGCGAATTTGTAGGCCTTTATTCCGGTCAAGCCATACCTGCCAATGCCATAGAGCTTGGGAAATCCATCTAGTTTCCGCATGTAAATCCGGTAAGGCAGAGTTCTCGCTACACTCTCTGATCACGGTGTAAATCCTTACCCTCATTCGTACAAAGTAATGAATAACCCCGAAATCATGGCTGATAAGAAATGCACGTTCCGGGAAATTTGCTTGTAGAGGTAATTGGGGCACTGGTAATACAGCCCAATGTTGAGTATACAATAACTCAACTCTAAATGCTGTCGAGTTATGTCGAGAGTATTATGGAACTTATGATTTCATCTGAATGAATGGAGGCAACTATCATAGCGCTTGAGTGAATGGAGGAGCAACCGGACAAAGGCACTATGTTGGCGACATATGGCTATGAAAAAAAATAACCGGAAAAAGAAACTAAGTATCATAGGTGCCGGAGCAGTGGGAACAGCCGTTGCCCAGTGGGCTGTATGCAGATCTATTGCAGACACCATAGTACTATTAGACGTAATAGCAGGCCTTCCCCATGGAAAGGCCTTGGATCTCTTCCAGACATCCCCGTTATATGGATATGCGGGGAATATTGTCGGTACCGATGATTACGCTGATACTGCCCAGTCAGACGTAATCATTATAACCGCCGGGCTTGCTCGAAAGCCGGGGATGAGCCGGGATGACCTTTTAGAGAAAAACGTCCGGATTATTCGAATGATTACTGAGGAAATCGTCAGATATTCTCCCGACGCATGCCTGCTAGTTGTCACGAATCCTATTGATGCCATGGTCTACACGGTTTTTAAGGTATCCGGATTTCCAAAACACCAAGTTGTTGGTATGGCAGGTGTCTTGGATTCTGCCAGGTACCGTACATTTATTGCCCAGGCCCTGGCTATAGCTCCTTCAGACGTGACAGCCCTTGTAATGGGCGTACACGGCGACCATATGCTCCCCCTGGTCAGGCTTGCAAGCGTTGGGGGAGTGCCCATAGAAGAGCTTTTGCCCAAAGATGAAATCGAAAATATAGTCCGTCGCACTCAACACGGAGGTGCGGAGATAGTACAGCACCTCAAGACAGGAAGCGCATTCTCCGCTCCTGGTCTTGCTGCAGTTGAAATGGCCCAATCCATCCTAAAAGACGAAAAAAGGGTAGTACCCTGCGCAGCCTATCTGGAGGGAGAATTTGGTATTAGCGGCGTATTCCTGGGTGTGCCTGTGGTGCTTGGGGAAAACGGCGTAGAACGTATCCTGGAATTTTCCCTTGCGCCGGAAGAGCAGGAAGCCTTACAAAAATCTGTGGAGGCAGTAAAGAAGCAAGTTGCGGCCACAGGCCTATGAATCATGGTACTCAAACGGACCGTTTTCCTGTGGATCTTCTTAATCGGGCTGATTGGTGCCCTTGGTGGCCTGGTTGTCTTGTATCGGCTCTTTTGGCTACCCGCTCCACCTGTGCCTTTAATAGAACAGGTCCCAATTGAACAACTTCCAGCCTTTGAGGACATCAAGGACAAAAAAGGCCTGCAAAAGTCTATTTCAGCCAGTCTAGAATATCTGGAAGGGCATAAGGATGAGAAGCAAATACCTTGGGACAACGAATCCATAACTATAGGTACATTGAAAAAAACACTCAGGGCATTTTCTGGACTCCTTGACCAAAATTTTCCTCAGGAGGACCTTCAGAGGGAAATCCGCCGCCTGTTTATAGTTTACAGGATAACAGGGGGTGAGAAGGGGAAAAGATCTGCAGGGCCGTTACTTGTAACAGGATATTTCCAACCCGAACTGCCCGCTTCTCTTAAGGCAGATGAAGAATTCGTCTATCCACTTTATGAAACTCCCCAGGACCTCATTCGAATAACGCTGAATGATTTTGATTCCTCCCTTCCGCGCAAGACCCTTTGGGGAAGAATATCCGGGCAAAGTCTGATCCCATACTATACACGAGCGGATATTGACAATGGCAGGAAGCTCAAATGTGCCGGTGTCCTTGCATGGCTGCGGTCACCAGTGGATGGACTTATGCTCCATATACAGGGTTCGGGGGTACTCCGGTTTCAGGACGAAAGCAGGAGATATATCCATTACGCTTCTAGTAACGGTCATCCCTATTATAGTATTGGCCAATGGCTTATAGACGAGGAACTTTTATATAAGGATCAGGCCGACTGGCCGGGTATCCGCGCTTGGGCACAGAAAAATCCAGAGGAATTCCGAAAGGCCTTTGATGCCAATCCCAGATACATTTTTTTTAAATGGGAAAAAGAGGGACCAATAGGAGCGCTGGGGGAAGTGCTGACACCCATGAGATCCGTGGCCCTTGATCACAAAATTTATCCGCCTGGTGCCCTATGCTTTTTGCAAGTGCCAATGCCTGTGAGCCTGTCGATCCAAAAAGGTATCGAATTTTTTCAGGGCTTTGTATGCAATCAGGACACTGGCAGTGCCATCAAGGGACCACATAGACTGGACCTCTATTGCGGAGAGGACGATGAGGCCGGATACATTGCGGGAAGGCTGAAAGCAACAGGATCACTCTATCTGTTGTTGCTCAGAGATGCTGTTCAGGAAATCTGCCTCAGTCAACCCTGAAATCACCTTGCTTTTCCATAACTAACTCATTAAGTTCACAAAATCATAATAAGCTCATGGCTGCTTACAAAATTCCATCTCTTGTCCGATAGTTTTCGTTGCCCGTTGGCTAAAATACTCATATACTCTACCGTAAAAACAGCTAGCTCATAGGTGATATTTCATCGTAAAAGACAGGTATTCAACAACTATGAACTATGAACTAACTTTCATGTGCGGTAGCGCTAGGCACCTAGGCATGAAAGTTTAAGTGTATTTTGTCTATAGCTCAACCTAACTACAATTGTAAGAAATTGCTAAGCTACCGAGTGACCTCATCAAAATCCATCCTACTTATAGCCTTTCTTATCTTATTTATTTTGATCCTGACACCCTGTTCTTTATTCCCAAGAATTAAAACCACTGTATCATTGGCAGAGGACCGGCCTGACCCAAAAATTTATGAATTTACAGTATCAAACTCCAGAGATAAGCTCCTGGCTTACTTTTCCCTCAAAAACGGGTGTCCCCCGTATGTGCAAATTGCATTAGAAAGCGGGATTACAGTACGCTATATCTACGAAGTAGAGCTACAGGCACCCCGTTTTCTGATTAAAAAAAGCCTTTCCCGACGTTTCATATTAAGAACACTTACCTATGACAATCTCAAAGGGGAGTACAGGGTTTCATTTGGTCCGGATGCCCCAAGGGTAGTCAGTGTGAGGACCTTAGAAGAAGCAAGAACGCTTGCTTTTGAGATTAACGACGTCTCGATAATTTCTTTGTCCGAGCTGCCTCGGGGAAAGACCTATACATTGCGGGTACGGACGAAGCTGGAAGAAACAACGTCGTTTTTACCTTTTAAAGGCCTTTTGGACTTGTTTTCCTCGTGGGGTTGCCAGACTGAATGGTATGAAATCCGCTTTAACTACTAGCGAAGCTAGAAAACGAAAATTCGAACGAATCATCATGATAGCAGCAGGGATTCTTATTGTCCTGCTGTCCTTGGCCGAGTACCATCTGATCTCGGGTTTCAGTCCACTATCGACAAGTAGCAATGTGCTCATTTTTGCAGTAATCAACCTTAATATTCTCCTTGTCCTGCTTCTGGGTTTTCTTGTAGTACGTAATCTGGTCAAACTGATATTCGAAGACAGAAAAAACTTACCAGGAGCTAAGCTCAGGACAAAACTCGTAATAGCCTTTGTAACTCTATCTCTTATTCCTACAATAGTGCTTTTTTTAGTTTCCTTCCAGTTTCTCAGGACCAGTATCGGATACTGGTTCAATGTTAAGGTGGAAAGGTCCCTTGATAATGCTCTGACAATAGGAAGAACATATTACGAAGGCCAGGTTACTGAGTTGGAGCACCTGTCTCAAGAAATGGGTAGGCTCCTGAGCCTGAGATGTATCGAAGAGGACGATACAATAAACAGGGTATGCATAGAACAGCTAGTGAATCCGGCACCGCTATTACCCGGTGTTCAAGGTTCCGGCGGTACAATCTCCTTTAATTCCATAGAGGTGATAAATTTATTTCACAAAAAGCTCTTTGTTAAGATATGGCTACCACTTGTGGATATGCCGCCAGATATTCCCCCTTCTGTGCTTAACCAAATTTTTGAGGGTAAGGACTCATTAGTGCACAGTGTCACCCTGGAAGGCGGTGAACTCATCCGGATATTAAGTCCTTTAAAAAATGCAGATAACAGTATTCAGGCCGTATTAATTTTGGGACACTTGATGCCCCAGGACATGAGCTACCTGCTCGATGATATTCGCTCAGGTTATGAGGACTATCGACAGTTGCGGCTGTTTCAGAACCCAATAAAGGGTTCTCTGTTAATTACCCTTTGCCTGATTACCTTACTGATTATTTTCGTTTCCATATGGTTTGGATTCCGTCTTGCCAAGAGCATTACAGAGCCTGTTAAAATGCTTGCTGAAGCTACCCACCGTGTAGCAATGGGAGACCTGAATTTTAGCCTTGAAGCTAAAGGTAAGGATGAGCTCAGTTCTCTGGTGCGGGCATTTAATGTAATGACCCAGGACATTAAGGAAGCCAGACGAAGGACTGAAGAGACTTCAAGACAGTTGCGAAAAAGCTACGGCGAACTGGAACACCGCCGACGCTATATTGAGATTATCCTACAGAACGTGACAGCAGGAGTAATATCCATAGACAGACAGGGTTTCGTCACTCTAATGAACAAATCAGCTGCGAGCATTCTGGATATGTCCTCGGATCAGGTAATCGGAAAGCCCTATCCTCAGCTCCTAACAAAGGATCAGGCCAAGGAATTTGAGGAAATCAGGCAGGAACTCAGCCTTTCTCCAAAAGGTACGCTTCAGCGTCCGATTCGCATGGAAATAAAAGAAAAGACCCTTTCTCTCCTGGCAAGCTTTACCATATTGAGAGACCAGGATGAGAGATCTCTCGGAGTAGTCATGGTCTTTGACGATCTGACAGAGCTTGAGAAAATTCAGCGTCTCGCTGCTTGGCGCGAGGTGGCCAGACGCATCGCACATGAGGTCAAGAATCCCTTGACCCCTATACAGCTCTCAGCACAGAGGCTGCGCAAGAAATATCTTGATAAGCTGGATGACGAAGCCAGGGTTGTTTTTGACAAATGCACAAATACCATCATAAGTCAGGCCAAAGAGCTTAAACACCTTGTAGATGAATTTTCCAATTTTGCCAGAATGCCGTCCCCCAGACTTCGACCCACGAAGCTGGACGATTTGGCAGATGACGTACTTGCAATTTACAGGGATGGACATCCAAAAATTGAATTTAAATTGGACGTACCGGAAGGTTTGCCAGAGGCACTGTTGGATTCTGACCAGATAAAGAGGGCCCTTATCAATCTTCTGGACAATGCAGTAGCCTCTATGCCTGATGGTGGTAAAATAAATATTCAGACAACATATAACATTGCCGGGAATGAAATATGTCTCAGTGTGTCAGATACAGGACCAGGTATTTCCCCTGAGGACCTTCCAAGGCTCTTTGAACCCTATTTTTCTAAAAGAAGGGGGGGTACAGGCCTTGGGCTTGCTATTGTAAACTCTATTGTAGCGGACCATAATGGACGCATATTAGTGGAAGACAATATCCCCAACGGGACTAGATTTATATTGATTTTTCCTATTACTTGAATTGAGCGATTAGCTGTTAGCCATTAGCGTTTAGCTTTGGAAAATGGTTCATCGCGGATTAGTGTGGTAATCCGTGATGAACAGCTATTAGCATTTAGCTTTTAGGTGTTAGTAACCTATTTGGAAAACAGCAACAGATTAACAGCTAACAGCTAAGTTTGTAATAGCAAAACATCCTGTAATCATTAAACTAATAGCTAACCGCATAGGTAGAATAATTTTGCCATGGTAAAGAAAAAGATACTTGTAGTAGATGACGAAGAGTCAATCCTCCAATCTGTGACGGATATCCTGGAAGACGAAGGATTTGACGTACAGACCTCACCGGACGGAGAGACGTCCCTTAAGATTATAGGAGAGGACCTTCCGGATCTTGTCCTACTGGATATCTGGATGCCAGGCATGGACGGCCTGGAATTATTGAAACGGATAAAGTCCGACTGGCCGTTTATTCCGGCAGTAATCATGTCCGGCCACGGTACTATTGAAACGGCTGTAAAGGCCACCAGGCTGGGGGCCTATGATTTTATAGAAAAGCCTCTTTCCTATGAACATTTACTTCTCACAATCCAGAATGCCCTCAAATATCACAACCTTCGGGAAGAAAATGTCTTTTTAAGGCAAAAAACCGGGGAAAGGCGAGAACTCATTGGTAAAAGCCATGCCATGAGAAAACTCAAGGAACAGATCGCTATCGTTGCCCCTACTGATGCGTGGATACTGATCCAGGGGGAAAACGGAACGGGCAAGGAACTTGTGGCTCAGACTATTCATCGTATGAGCAAGCGAAGCCGGAGACCACTCATAGAAGTCAACTGCGCTGCAATACCTGAAGAGCTTATTGAGAGCGAGCTGTTTGGACATGAGAAAGGGGCCTTCACTGGTGCAACCACCATGAAAAGGGGGAAATTTGACCTTGCAAACGAAGGGACCTTGTTCCTTGATGAAATCACGGACATGAGCCTTAAGACCCAGGCAAAAATCCTGCGAATACTCCAGGAGCAGAGATTCGAGCGGGTCGGTGGGAGCAAAACCATAACGATAGACGTGCGCATCATGGCAGCCACAAACAAAGACCTTGAAAAAGAGATAAAGAAAGGGCGCTTCCGAGAAGACCTTTACTACAGGCTAAACGTGATACCTATAGAGGTCTCACCCCTAAGGGAGCGCAAAGATGACATCTTCCTTCTTGCAGAAAATTTTCTGAGCGAATTTGCCGGAAACACCGCTCATGGTCCCAAGAAAAGGGCAAGCAATGAAGTAATTGAGGCATTTATGGCACATGATTGGCCGGGAAATGTGAGAGAGTTGCGTAATATGATAGAAATGCTTGTGATTCTGTCCAGAGAGCCGGAGATTACAATAGATGATCTGCCCCCATCTCTTCGTCAAGGCCTCGGGGCCGCTACTGAAGCACAGACTAGCTTCTCGATTCCCGAGCCTGCTTGGCTGATTTGCCAGGACTTCAGGAAGGCAAAGGCCTTATTTGAACGTGAATATCTTGAAAAAAAACTTGCCGAACACCAGGGTAATGTCAAAAAAACCGCCCAGGCTATTGGCATTGAAAGGAGGCACCTGCACAGAAAAATTAAGGCGTTGGGACTGGAAACATGACTATACTAATGAGAATTTGGAACTGGGCTCTTTTTCCCCCAACCCTTTTCTTCCCCCCTTATCAGTCGCTTGATGTTATCCTTGTGTCTTATCCAGATGATGCAGGTGGTTCCCCAAGCCATAAGTTCAAGTTCATGCGCCGGGCAGAAAAAGTGTATCAAGATGGGTACAAATACAGCCGCTGCAAGAGATCCTGCCGATACATAACCCCACTTCTTTAACACTATTATAAACGTAACTACAGCAACGACGATAGCAAAGGGACACACTCCGAGGAACACTCCTGCTGCAGTGGCAACGCCTTTCCCACCTCGAAATCCGCAAAATATTGAATAGCAGTGGCCCAGAACAGCGCTAAGGCCTGCACACGCAATCCATAAATCAAGATCAGCCGCTCCGGCCATTGCCCACATGCAACCAAGGACTGGCAAAAGGCCTTTAGCAAGATCTGCTGCTAGTGTAAGAAGCCCCCAGCCCTTACCCATCACCCTGGCTATGTTGGTAGCCCCTATGTTTCCGCTGCCATGTTTTCGAAGGTCTATGCCTTTGCAACGGGCCAAGAGCAGACCAAAGGGTATTGACCCCAGAAGATAAGCTCCAATTGGCCAGATTATTTGGGATAAAAGAGTCATTTCTCAGGACAGGCTAAAAGGCGTCCTTTTATCAAGGCCTTTTTCAATTCTGCAAGCAGTCTTCTGTAAGAGTTTTGTTTTTTCTTTGCAGTACCCAATGATCCGGTCTGTTTATCTCCAAATCCCAATTTTCCGTCGGCATTGCGATCAAAAACCATATAGCTGGGAGGCCTTGAAGTTCCCTTTCCAAAAAGCAAGATCTCAATGGACCTGCTGTAATCGATTCCCTCTTTTAATCTCAAAAGAGCCTGACCAAAAACTGTAACCAACCCGAGTTCAGAAACGTATTTTTTCCCTTTTAGTCCTGGCTCTGAAGTCTGGTCTATTACCAGAGGATTTCCAAAAGGACTCATCATGTCAAAAAACGTGTGCTTACTGTTTAAAATAATTACCATGTCGCCAATATCACAGAAAGAGTAAATGACATCCATCTCCTGATTATTAACGGCTATGCAGCCCTCGGTCCAGTCCCCCACCATGCTTTTCCCGCTGTTACGATATACTCCTCCGCCATGTATACCAATGCCACTGCCGAGGGATGTGCAGGCAGGTGGAGAACTACCTGCTGATATGGCATTTGCAATTGAACTATATTCATTTAAAGAAATAAGCCTTTTTCTTAATCCCAACCATGCATCCACCTTATTAGGGTACGAAAGTCCCAAAAATTTATAGAATCTGCTCTTAGACCTTTTGCAGGTAACATAATAACAGCCCTCAGGAGTTGACTTATCTCCCCTGTGGCGCTTGGGCGACACGGAATCTATCCCGAGAGATACAGCAAGACTCTCTATAACCTTGCCATCCCTATATAGGAACATGCGATGGATTCCCTTATCGATCACCACACATTCTGAGGACACTCCGTTGGCATAGGCCCACCCAAGCAGGAGGGCCAAACCTGCTAAAAACGAAGACAATGCAGCAAAAAGCTTGAATAAGTCGTTGTTCATAACCTTTATCCGTCAAAATTTATATGCTTGCCTACTGGCAAGCTATCCTGTTATATTTTCAATATATCTTCTCTGTCTGGAAAGGTCACCCTCCTGTCAGGGGCTGATACATCAGGACGACTGAATGTGCATAAAATAATTTCTATTGAGCCATCTGCAAAACACAACCTTAATATCATCAATATCATCTTGTAAGGAGAAGCCATGACACACAAAGTTCCTGAAAAAAAATGGGCAATTTTGAAAACGGTCTTGAGTTTATTAATTGCACTCAGCCTGTTCACTTTGCCTGGCTGCGGTCTCAACAAAGAAGACGAGGCCGTAATAAAACAGGGCGTAAAGGCTGCTGAAGAGTCGAAAGCAGCAGCAGCCAGGGCAGAAGCCGCTACCAAACGTTTAGAAGACTTGGCTTCTCGACTGGAATCATCTGCACGAAAGGCTGAAGAGGCAGCGAAAGCGGCAGCTATGGCAGCCGACCGGGCGGATGCAGCGACAAACAGAGCTGCAGAAGCAGCCAGCAATGCTGAGACTACAGCTAAAAAGACAGAAAGAATATTTGAAAAAAGCCTTCTTAAATAGCTGAAAGTCTCTTACTAAATTTTCTATTCTCTGTCTGCCCGTGCCACAGGCACCGGAATACCGGTTTGTTCTTTGATGGCCCTCTTGATTTCTTTAAAATCCACCTTAAGGGGGCCTATGGCCTGTTCGCAGGCAGAAATACCAGAAAAGGCTGCTGCCAAAGGGTCATCAATCTTATTTTCATAGTCTTGATATACCTGTAACCAGCACCTGTCTTCTGCCCATCCAACCTTTATTGGTTCATAGATGATTCTAACCAGTGTTCCCACCGGTACCAGAGGAAACAAAGAGGCTATATCTTCAGAATAAAGCCTTATGCACCCATGACTAACCCGGCGCCCTACACCCCAGGGACGATTTGTGCCGTGAATACCATATGAAAGCCTTGAAAAGCGCAAAATGTATTTCCCCAGAGGATTGTCGGGCCCAGGAGATACCTGTGGGGGTAGCTCAGGATCTTCCTTCAGAACCGAGGGTGGTACAACCCATATTGGATCCTTGGCCTTACTGAACACTGTGTAAATGCTCAGCTTTGTGGAGTAGCCCTCTCTACCAACCCCTACAGGACATGTCCAAAGGCGGGACGGTCTCTCTTTAGCGAATTTGAAATAGTACAAACGCATCTCAGCAAGATTTACTACTATTCCAAACGGCAGACGTCCTCTGGGCAAAACAAATACAGTGGGCACAATTACGTTGGCACCTTCAGAAGGCACCCAGGGATCCATGCCAGGATTTGCTGCTACTATTTGATTGTACCCCAGGTCATTATCCTTTGCTATGTCGAGCAAAGTTTGTGTGTGCTCCGCCTTTACTGTCATCATTGTACCATAAACAGTTCGTCCCTCTTCAAGGTCAAAAACATTAAGAGCGTTGGCCTTTGGAACTGCCGGAATAATTATGAAAAAAACGATGATTCTTATCAACAAAGCAGCTCTAAGCGAAGAAAAACTGAACATATTTCTTTAGTAATATCCTTGTGAGTCAGAAGGATTGGCGAAATTGGATTGAATATTGTATCATAAGTGTGTACTCTAGTGCATACTTCTTGCCTAGAAAAAGCATTATGAGAATTACATTTATCAATATAAGCTCGAATTTCATAAAGTTGGCTGAGGAAATCACACTCGGTTTTCTGAACGTCCTATTTCGAGCTAAACCCGACAAATCACTAAGTTAAGATTCTGCCTCCTGTCCTACGGCCCATCCGACACACTCGGTCAAAAGTAGGGTGGGTGGAGTGGAATCTATAGAGCTATGACAAAAATATAGGAGGTCAATATGAAACACTATTTTAAGAAAGCAGCAATAAAAATATATGAAGATGCAAAAAAAGAAGGCCGGCTTATTGAAGGCCTTACCCTTGACAAATTCAAGGAACTCGCCGTAAGACAGGATGGGGTAATCCAGACACAAATAGGTTCAGTGGCAGCTGACTCCGAGCCTATGTCCCGTTCAGCCCCCCACACCACCAATAACATTGATCACCCCTTTGGGGAAGAAGAAGAGGAGTTGGCCCTGGAGGCAGTGGAGTATCTGAGCAGGGAACAAATAATATCCCTGGATACCATAGTGGGGGACGGAAGAGATGGAGTTACGGTCCGATTTATAATTCCTGAAGTCTATGCCCAGTTAGCCTATGGCCTGAAGCTACTTCTGGACTATCCGGCTGCCAGGGTGGTGGAAGATCCCACTTACACCATTATTTTCTTTACAGACGAGGCATTTGAGAACAATAAGCACAAAAAGCTTATAGACAAGGACATTAGCATCCGCCTCTGGATGGGAGAAAAAAGGGGCGAGCAGGTAAAGATATGCAGAAACAGCCTATACGTTGGTGAAGGGAAAAAGGGTGTTTTCCAGTTTGAAGACTGGCGGGTAAAAATGATTGACAAAACGGGCATCTTCCTGCACTCAGGTGCCAGGAGGGACAGGCTCTGGATATACGATCTTGAAGCCGAAAGACCTGAGCTAAAGGAAATTGTTGAGGGTGTCTCGGGCCTCACTGCCACTGGTAAGACAACAACACTTTGCAGAAAGTTCGCCAAGCTTCCCAAAGAGAGTTCCGAGATGATAGGCGACGATGGTGGTACTTTGGCCTTTGACGGGAGTTACGCTGCCTTTGAGATGGGAGGTTTGTATGTAAAGACAGAGGGACTGGATGATAGCCAGCCTGAAATACTCCGTGCGGCAGACTCCCGTGACGCCTTCCTGGAAAATGTTGCCCTTAGCAAATACCCGTATATACCCGATTTTAAAGATATTTCCAAAACGGCAAACGGCCGGGCCGTTATTGCAAGAGAGAACCTTGAAATAGCAAGCCCATCCTTAAGGGCGCACAGTCTGGATTATATAATTATCCTTACAAGAAATCCCATGATCAATGCCATAAACAAGTTGACTCCTGAGCAGGCCACCATGCAGTTTATCTACGGCGAATCAATTGAGAGTTCCGGAGGCAATCCCGAGGAGGCAGGCAAGTTCAAGCGAGTCTTCTTTCTTGATCCTTTTGTTTGCGGGAATCTGCTGGAGCATGCGATGATTTTCTATGATATTATCAAGAGAAACCGCATAAAGTGCTATCTTTCCAATACAGGCACTATAGGCGCGGACGAAGCAAAGGTGACCCTGCGCCAGTCTCTTAGTATTTACAATGATCTCAGTCGAATAGAGCTTCGGTTCAGCTCCGAACCGGATTTGTTGGGCTATCATTACCCGATTAAATGCGACCGGGCCAACCTGTCACTCATAAATGCCCACTCTCTTTTTCCTGATAAGGAAATCCTTAGAAAAAAGATAAAGAATTTCCTCAAGGGCAGGACAGAGTATCTTGAGAATTTTGAGGCCAGATTCGGTGAAATCCCCGAACACATAAGGGAATCATTGCCCTATCGTGAAGACCACGTCTATAAAATAA
>JAFDDO010000157.1 GCA_019310825.1 Deltaproteobacteria bacterium
TGCCTGGAACAATGGTGTTAGCACTACAAGGGGCCAATACCTATGATAAGAATATAGAGGGATTTGTCAGTATTCTGTTTTTAAGCCTCCTGGTATTGGTGCCCAGTTTATACTACCGGGAGCGAATCTACCAGTGGGTGGAGACACATAGCCTTAAGGAGTAAAGTAAATGCGGCACGCCTTCCTTGATTGTTTCTCCGGGATCAGCGGAGACATGTTTTTAGGGGCCCTGATTGATGCAGGATGGCCTGAGGGAGAACTAACATCCCTTCCAAAGAAGCTAGGTCTTGAGAATACAGCAGTTGAGGTCCAGGAAACGAAGAGGAAAGGCATAAGGGGCATTAAAGTCGAGGTCTCCGGACCCGGGCCCCATCCATTCAGGAATCTGCGCGATGTGGAAGCAATTCTTGAAAAATCTGATCTGCGCCCCGAAATAATTCGACTTTCCCTGAAGGTATTTAATCTCCTTGCCCAGGTAGAAGCCAAGGTACATGGCTGCTTATTAGAAGAGGTCCACTTCCATGAAATTGGGGCTGTAGATACATTGGTAGACATTCTGGGGACCATTAGCGGCTTAAACTATTTTTCTGTTGGAAAAATTTACTGTTCTCCTATTCCTGTGATCAGGGGATGGATAGATTGCGAACACGGCAGACTGCCTTTGCCTGCCCCTGCCAGTGCTGAGTTGTTAAAAAATGTTCCGACTTATGGAGTAGATGGAGAATGGGAACTTGTAACACCAACTGGGGGTGCCTTGATAAAGGTGCTGGCAGATCATTTCAGTACCTTTCCTGAAATGAAAGTGGAAAAAATCGGATACGGGGCAGGTTCAAAGGATATTCCTCAATGGCCCAACCTCCTCCGCATCTGGCTTGGTGAAGCCCAACCATCGGAAAAGGGATGGGTCATAGTAGAGTTAAGGAGTTATATAGATGACATGAACCCTGAGTGGTATGAGTATCTGATAGAGCGCTTGTTTGGTGCAGGTGCCCTGGACGTTGTAATGTGTCCAATACATATGAAAAAGAATCGTCCAGGTGTTGAGATTACAGTCTTAGCCACACCTGGTCATGAACATAGCCTTAGTCAGATCCTTTTTGAGGAATCCACTACTTCAGGGATACGCATGAACAGGTGCCCTAGGTACATTTTGCCTAGAAGGAATGGCATGGTTCCAACTAACTGGGGTAATGTGCGAGCCAAATTGATCACAAGGCCTGGCGGGCGATCCACCATTTCTCCTGAGTACGAGGCCTGCAAAAAGTTAGCACGCCGGTTCAATGTCCCTTTAGGTACAGTTTATCAGGCTGTGAGCCAGATATCAGTTGAAAATTTCGTAGATGAAGAAGGATCTGTCGGGTCTAAAAATTCAGGCGGTCACTCTTAATTTTGGCTTCTGCAAATGGCTCCCAAGACTTTGAATTTAAAAGATAGATTAGTCCTATTTCTGGCAAGCGGACTATTTCTGGGGTTGATCCCCTTTGCACCTGGTACATTCGGGAGTCTCCTGGGCATTCCTCTCCACTGGCTTTTAGGTCATCTTCCAATTTTTCTGGAAATATGTTCTCTTGGATTTGTTGTCCTGATATCCGTATGGATTTCAGGCAGGACAGAGCTTTTACTAGAAAATAAAGATCCATCTCAAATAGTGATAGATGAAGTGGTCGGCATGGCAGTGGCGCTTGTGGGCGCTCCTCTTGAACCTTCTTTGGTTATAATTGCTTTTTTGTTTTTTCGTTTTTTTGACATCTGGAAGCCTTTTCCAATAAGATATATAGATAGATCTTTCCCCGGGGGATGGGGTATTGTACTTGATGATGTTGCAGCCGGTGTTATGGCAAATTTGGCATGGAGACTGTGGGATTTAATCGTCTAAAGCGCCTTAAGTGAGCTAACGTTGTGGAATTATACTATTTTGGCCTGTTAACAATATGAAGGTTTTCCTCCTTAACTTTAGGCACTTTAGTGGGCACTTATATTTTTTCTTGAGTCTTATAAAAGATGCCAAAACTTTTAGACTCTCAAGGTAATCAGTCATGCATGGTGAAATTATAGCTATAGGAGATGAACTTGTATCCGGCAAGGTATTAAATACCACTGCCAGCTTTGCAGCTAATAAGCTTTTTGCTGCTGGTTGCCAAGTGACCCGTATCACATCCATTGGTGATGATCCCGATGATATCGAAGAATGTCTGCTGGCAGCAATAAAGAGATCAGAATACGTTATCATCACCGGCGGGCTTGGTCCGACTACTGATGATATAACAAACGAAGTGACAGCCAAGGCCTTAGTGCATCCTCTGGTCCGGGATGAGATGATTCTAGAGAAAATCAGGAGGGCGAAACAGCGGTTTGGCAATCCTGTTTTTTTGCGAGAAAAGTTGTCATGGTTACCTGAAGGTGCTGAAGTTTTGAATCCCGAAGGTCGTGCTGCAGGATATCTCTTGGTGCACCAGGATACCCCCCTTTTTTTTCTGCCGGGAGTGCCTGGGGAGTTGGAAGATCACATGATCCAGAGGGTTATTCCAAGGCTTAGCAAGTTTGTTTCCAAAAAAATATATATAAGACAGCAGACCTTCAAAGTCTTTGGCCTATCAGAGACAGAGATAAACACCCTTTTTGAAAAACTGGAATCCAGCCAAGATGGCTTGAGCATTGGTTATTATCCTAACTTTCCCGAAGTTAATGTAACTGCCACTGTAAAGGGCCTGAATTCGGAAAAAGTTGACGAAATTTTTCATATGGCATGTAACACAATAAAACAACTGATGGACAAACATGTAGTTGCTGTCAATGAGGAAACTCTTGAGGAAATAGTAGGTAGACTTATGCTGGAAAAAGGTGGTGTTCTTTCCCTCGCTGAGTCATGTACAGGTGGTCTGGTGAGCCAACGGGTGACCAGCATTCCAGGCAGTTCAAGGTGGTTTGAAGGGGGAGTAATTACCTATAGCAACAAGTCGAAGGAAGATCTCCTTGGGGTCTCGCGCGAGACATTATCCCTCTATGGCGCAGTAAGTTCCCAGACTGCCGGTGAAATGGCAGAAGGTGTAAAACGATTGGCCTGCACAGGCTATAGTATTGCTATCACCGGTATTGCCGGTCCATCCGGAGGTACTGTTCAAAAACCTGTGGGCACAGTCTATATTGCTTTATCAACTCCGGAACGGACAGTAGCCGAGGGATTCCGATTTATCGGAACAAGACACATGATACAGATATTGGCAGCGGAAACTGCTCTTGATTTGCTGAGATTGTATTTAAGTTATGGTACGCACTTTCCTGGCAATAGACCTGCCGGACACACAGCGTAAGATACTCGAAGAACATCAGAGCCAGTGGAACTCCACCAAGGCTGATGTGAGGTGGATCTATCCGTCCAATATGCACCTGACACTCAAATTTTTGGGTGAAATACAAGAATCAAGTACGGAAAACGTAATAGCTGTCTGCAAAGAGGTCTGTTGCCTTCACAGGGGTTTTTCTTTGTTTTTAAATAGTACAGGCATCTTTCCAAATCTCAGGCGACCCCGGGTACTGTGGATCGGAGTCGGAGGCAAAACAGATCTTCTGTGCAAACTCCAAAACAGTATTGAAACAGCCTTGGAGAAAAAGGGCTTTCCACGGGAAGACCGTGCCTTTGCGTCTCACTTGACTGTAGGTCGGATTCGCTCTTTACGCAGACTTTCACGGCTTCTTGAAGTATTTTTAAAGAATGAAATCGCAATTGAGCCTTTTACAGTAAAAGAAGTAGTAGTATACAAAAGCCGGCTGACTCACCGTGGACCTATATACAGTCCTCTGGCCAAATGCCCTTTAATGAACATCGAACATTGAACTTCCAACATCGAATATTGAATGAAAAAAGATGAAGAAACAGAAATAGCCGTTGAATGTTCGGTATTGGATATTGGTTTTTTATTAGATATTGGACGTTCGATGTTCGACGTTCGATGTTCGACGTTCATCTTTCAAAACAACTTAAAGCTTATGTCCCTGAACCTGTGAACAGCTACCTTACCTTATGCAGGCTGCTTTAATCTGTTTGAGATCTGTATCTCCTCTTAAAACCTTTTGTATACCATCTTGTTTCAGGGTAAACATTCCCTGCTTCATTACATACTCCCGTATCTCTCCCACAGGACGTTTCTCCTGTATAAACTTCTTAAGACCGTCATCCGACACGAGTAGTTCGTGGATTGCAATCCTGCCTCTGAAGCCGGTTCTGTTGCAATGTTGGCATCCCTTTGGCCGATAAAGTGTTATTTCATTTAGGTCTGATAGCTCTAAGGGTTGAGTTGGATGAAATCCGTACTCGTGTAAAATATTTTTTTTATCGCTGTCATCAGGCTGATATGCCTCGCGACACTTGGGACAAAGTCTTTTTACAAGCCTTTGTGCCAAGACGCCCAAAAGGGCATCAGCAAAGTTAAATGGGTCCATTCCGATCCCTAAAAGCCTTGTAACTGTCTCCGCAGCGGAATTGGTATGGAGGGTTGAAAAGACCAAATGCCCTGTAAGGGAGGCCTCTATTACTGTTGTAGCAGTCTCTTCATCTCGAGTTTCGCCCACCATTATCACATCCGGATCTGCCCTTAAAAAAGCCCTGAGAACCCGGGCAAAAGTCAGGCCAATATGGGGTTTCACCTGCACCTGACGCAATCCCTCCTGCATGATTTCTACAGGATCTTCCGCTGTCCAGATTTTTTTCTCAGGCCGATTTATATAGCCAAGTGCAGAATGCAGGGAAGTTGTTTTTCCTGATCCGGTAGGACCAACTGCCAATATCAGCCCATAAGGCAATTG
>JAFDDO010000158.1 GCA_019310825.1 Deltaproteobacteria bacterium
AAAATTTTTTTCGTAAATGAGGCCTACTGCCGATACTTTGAGAAAACACGCGTTGAGTTGATGGGCCAAACCTTTATGCCCTTTATTCCTGATGAGGACCATGACAAAGTAAAAAGCAAGATTACCAGTCTTAGCCCGGAAAATCCCGTGTCAACCCATGAGCACCGAGTCATCGCACCGAACGGAGAAATTCGCTGGCAGCAATGGACAAACCGAATGCTCTTTGTAGAGAACGGCCAGCAGGTTGAGTTTCAAGCGGTGGGAAGGGACATTACGGAACGAAAACGGATGGAAGAGGAACTCAAGAAAAACGCTGAAAAAATTCAACAATTTGCCTATTCAATTTCCCATGATCTTAAAGGTCCTGCAATTGGGATCCATGGTCTGACAAAGCTTCTTCACAGACATTATGGACCTGATCTTGATGAGAAAGGAAGAAATTACTGCGAGCAAATCCTGAAGGCGGGAGAACAAATTTCCGAATTTGTTGACCAGATCAATCTTTACATGTCAACGAAAGAGTTCCCTTTGAGTATTGAAAAGGTAAGCTTAAAGGATCTGTTAAAGTCAGTGAGAGTAGAATTTTACCCCCAGCTTCACCTTCGTCAAATACGGTGGAAAGAACCCAAAAGCATGCCGGAAATCAACTGTGACAGCCTATCCATTCTGAGGGTGTTCAGAAACCTTATAGATAATGCCCTGAAGTATGGAGGTGATGAGCTGAATGAGATCAAAATAGGATATGAGGATGCCGACGAATTTCATACCCTGTCGGTTAGTAACAACGGTATGAGAATAAGAACAGAAATTTCCGAAAAGATCTTTGACGTTTTTCAACGGCATGAAACATCCAGAGGGATTCAGGGGACTGGCTTGGGGTTAGCCATCGTAAAAGAAATTGCACGACAACATTGGGGAAAAGCCTGGGTGGAATCCGGACCGGAAAGAGGGACAACGTTTTTCATGTCTATATCTAAAAAGCTATAAACAACCTGATGCAACCTTTTGTGCCTTCACCCGTATCCTCACAGCCGTTTTTGCAGCCTTCGCCCTTACCACCAGCCACAATCACCTCACCCAAGGATAATCTAATTTTCCCCTCTACTCGACATCACTTTTTAAATTTGACAATACATCCCCCCAAGGTCCATACTAAAAAATAAGCGAATAACAAGAATCCGTATGGAGGGATTTGGAAGGCCTGTTCGAGTAAGTGTGTGGTGCTTGGGAGTGCCGTTTCAGTTCAAATCGCAATAGAGCGATTTCCTGTCAGCTTCCTATTAGCGCCTAGCCAGACCTGAGCCGGATTAAGTGCACAAAAGGTAAAAATGGCAGGATCTCGTCCCCCGCCTGTCTATCCTTTTCTTTTTCCCTTTTAACCTCCATACAGGAAGTTATCGCTATGGAGAAACGCCTCAAAATCTGCATGCCTTGCTCCTTACAAGGCCTAGTTGTTATTTTAGGAGTCTGTGTACATACTAAAAATATAATTATCACCTTTTTTACATCTTTAGTTTGTTTTTCTTCAATAGGTTTTGTTGAATGATGGGACCCGATAGCAAGATTCGGATTGTAGTTGTTGAAGATCACAGGCTATTCCGGGAAGGTCTCCGCCTGATCCTAAATGGTGAGAAAAGCTTTGAAATCGTGGGAGAGGCAGCCAATGGGCTTCAGGCGATAGATTTGATCAGTGGCCTTAAACCCTACGTTGTTCTCCTCGATATCACCATGCCTGAGTTGAGTGGTATCGATATCATTCCCTTGATCAAACAAAAGAGCCCCGGAACAAAAGCACTCATGCTCACCGCCTCCAAGGATGAAACCAAGATCTTTAAATCCCTAAAAGCTGGTGCTAGGGGATATCTTACGAAAAATACAACCATCTTAGAACTCACCAAGGCTATTAAGGTGGTAAATAAGGGTCAGCTGTGGATTGAGCGGAAACTGTTCGCCAGATACTTTAATGGGGATATTACCTCTGATATTGGCAGAGAAGGCCGACAAGAAAAATTGACACCAAGAGAACAAGATGTCCTCCACCTCCTCATTAAAGGCTTCACAAACAAAGAGATTGCCAATGACCTCTTTATCAGCGAGAAGACGATCAAGAGCCATTTGAACAAAATTTTCAAGAAACTAAACGTCAGCCGACGCCTTGGTGCCATCCTTACTGCTATCAAATTAGGTTTTGCCTAGGTCTTTTTTCAGGCAAAATTCCAACCAAAGTCCAATTGACACATCCCCTTTATTAAATATTCATTTAGAAGGAAATCTCACGATTTAATAGGGGAAATCGAAATGAGCATACTGAAGGGGTTTTTACTGAGGATCCTGAAATCAGCTTCGATTTCGAAAGAAGAGGCCGGACAAATGAGCATCATCGTCCTGCGGCCATATGATTATTTGGTAACGGAGCTTCTAAAAGTCTTTAAGGGCCAAAAGGATGTCAAGGTCAAAGTGGACAGTCGATATGGTCAGAGACGGACCCAAAAGGAGCCTTTTTCATATTAGCGCCGCCAGGTTGACAGGCGAAAAACAAAGGAGACACTGGTAGAAGTGGTCATTTCGACCTAGGCCTAATGGTTTAGGTCTTTAGATTGAGATAAGATCAAAAATCTAGGTCTAAAGTCTTAAACCAAAGGTATGAGATAAATCTCTAAGTTGTAGGTCTTTTTTTGGGAAAAATCATACCAAGGTCCAATTGAATATTTTTCCATGACCTTGTACGTCAATTTATAGATGATCCGACTCTTTGGTCACCCGGAGATGGAGAGGCAATCCTTACTGGGAACCTGATCGATGGTACATCAATTGAAGGAAGCGACTCCATCTGCGTTGTGCCATAAGTACAGTTTCTCAAGCTGAATGCCTGAGAATAGGCCTGCCCTAAAAGTTGACAGGAAATCGCTTCTTGAGCGATTCAGAAAGCCAGCCAACAAGTACCAATTTTAGGGTAGCAGAGCACCCAGGGCAAGACAGACTGATAAGTCAGCTGTCCAGATAAATTTGTCCCTTCGTTTATGAGAGGACAGAAATAAAGTAGGCGTGTCGCCTAGCATTCCTAGCTTGGAGCTTCCTTGATGTTTCAGGTGGTTGATCCCGTGGCCAACCTGTCAACATTCACACCGAGGATAAAGTAAACGAAAACCCAAAAGGAGGACAACGCTATGAAAAAAAGACTAGTTTTCTTATCAGTGTTTGTGATCGCTTTTCTTGTAGGCAGCCAAGGAGTAATCCTGGCCCAAGGGAAGAAGGTGTCCGTCTCGGGTCATGCCACATTTGCTGGACCGCCTTTACTAACAACACCTCCACCCGTTACGACGGACGATGAAGGCAACACCCACTATTTAGGGATGAGACTAAAGGGGGATTTCTACTTGACAGATGGACGCACATGGGAATTTAAAGGCACCCGCTTTGCTGAGATTTGGGGCATACAATTCAACAAACTCCGCATAGGCCACAGGCAAGGACCTATCACCGTGTACACCTCTGAGATGGAGGAGGTAGCTTGGGTAGGGCAATTCCACGTCTCTTGCATGGGCACAGCGGCGAGTCATTTAGCGTCGGGTGAAATGATCCTTGAAGGCGTCGGCGACTACGAAGGTATGCAGCTTGAGCTGGATGCAGAACAAAAAACAACAGACTCAGGGGAACCTAAGTATTTTGTACTAGAAGGCCAACTCCGAGTCATTCCCCCCGGGCTCAGATGTAGGCCGCCCTGGTCTAATTAATCTTTCGCATAGAATCTGGTTGGCTACGGGGACAGATGATATGTTTTAGGCGGTCCTGTTAGCCGCTTTCAGGCATTTTGGTGTGACTCTTTGCACTCTTCGCGCGGGACGATTTCCCCGACAGGGATATTAAAGTATATCCCCTGTTAGCAACAAATAGAACTGTCCCATTTTTTTTATCACTATCAGTCGCCTTTTTTTAGGGAACCGCCCCGCCAGAGGCTTCAACAAGAGCGAAGCGGCCTTGACAACCCGAAGGGCTTGCCTGGTTTTGGCCTGATACAATAAATAAAGATATTGGTTGGCAGCTATGCTTTATTTTCAGTTCAACTACCAAAACCAACTTCTTATCATCAGGCCAGAACCAGGTTGTCAAGGCCCGGAGCGGACTGCTAAGGCCCAAAGTATCGAAGAAAGGAGATACATTTTCTTTGATTAATGAACTTAAATAACTACCTGGGTGGGTCAAAATTATTGTCCGATAATGGGTCAAAAATAATGGCCATTGACAGCAAGCACCTCACCCAAGGATAATTTAATTTTTCCCCTCTACTCGACATCACCTTTTAAATTTGACAATCCACCTTCTCAAGGTCCATACTAAAAATTAGCGAATAATAAGAATCAGTATGGAGGAATTTGGAACGTCCATTCGAGCTAGTGTGTGGTGCTTGAGAATGCCGTTTCAGTCCAAATCGCAAAAAGCAATTTTCTATCAGCTTCAAAGGTCGGTAAGGAAATGCTTCACGTAACAGGAGGCGTCTATGAAAAAAACTGTTTTTATTATCTGTGCGGTCTTGATAATGCTCTCCTTAAATACGCTGCCCGGGTTCGCAGCCAGAGAGGGAACCCATCATAGATCAGGTAGCTATCGCGGATCGGGAGATTATCGCGGATCGGGACATTATCGCGGATCGGGAGATTATCGCGGGTCTGGATACTATCGTGGACCGCGATACTCTTATGGGGGAAGTGTCTGGATAGGACCCGGAGTGCGGGACCCATGGGTGGGGTATCCGTACTATTCCTATCCGTATTATCCATATCCTTACTACTACCCCTACTATT
>JAFDDO010000159.1 GCA_019310825.1 Deltaproteobacteria bacterium
AAACAATTATTTTTTCACGGCCTTCTGTAGAATGCCTACAATCGCGTTAATTATATTATTGAATGCCATGGAATTAAGCCTGCCGGCTTCGGTTATCATCAAGGAACTGTTTGGCGGTAAAAAGTTTACCAGGTCTTGCATAGCTCACTCTTTGCAGGGAACCGACTTCAAAATCACTGTCGCTAATCCGGATGGCTGCCTGATCAGAGTATGGATTGCTCGTAACCTGACAGAGTATCCAGTCATCCCTGCCGGTAAAAGCGAGAACTACTGCCGGCCTAAGCTTGGATGACGAAAGGTCCGAAAAAGGAAATCTGACAAGCGCTACTGAACCTTCTGAAGGTGCGACCATGCTTCCGCCTCCTCAGGACGATTCCAATCTTCTGAAAGAACTGCTTCGCTTAGCAGGGCCGTTTCAGCTATAATTTCCGATGTTTCATCAAGAATCGTGAGTATTGCTTTGCAACGTTTCCTCAAATGAATCGGTTCCTGAAGACAGACTTCACCATTTTTTTCGATAATTGCTTCCACAGATTTAAGCATATTCTCTTTCTCCTTATGTAATTAATGCTTGGATAACAGATCCTTTCTAATTCGGGATTTGAGGGACCTCTTTTTTCTAAGCATTACCTTCAATTCAGTTTCGTGTCAACGAAGAATCATTATATCAACTGAATAGGGGGCAGGCGAATAATGCAGCTCCAAACGGTGACTCCTTGATTACACCATCAACTTCGGCGCGGTGACGGAACGGCCAATGGAAGCGGTAGTCAAGTGGTGCATACTTATGCGGCGGGAGCCTGGGAGCCTCCGTACACTTATACTGCGACCGTCACGGTGGATGATGGAAATGGGTATATTGCAGTCGATTCCCTACAGGTGACGGTCAACGATATTCCTCCTGCCGAACCAGAAAACGTATCTTCCGATTAATTTTCTGCGCCATAAAAGCGAAAAAGGGGGCTTCGGCCCCCTTTTTATTTCACCACCCTTTCCGTCTCCCATTAATGCTTTTTGCCCTATTACCGATTTAGGCCTTGAGCCCTTTTCGGCAATAATGGGTATGCGCTTTCCTTTCCCCACAGAGCAACACCTACCGCCCTTTACCGCTTTCGGCAGCTTGTACTACAATCTACTTTACCGATTTCAGCCCAAGGCCAAAATCAGCAATCACGGACGGCAACGGGCACACTGTGGTCCAGACAATTGTAGTCGAGGCAGTGACCCCTTAAGTACCACAAGATATCCCGCAGGAAGATCCCCCTGTCGAGTAAAATCCCCACTGGCACCAGCGCTTTTAGAGCAACGCCACCTACTCGCTCCGCTCGTTTGAGATACAGAGGACCGGAGAAAAAAATAAAATCTTTTAAAAACCTGCAAAAAATTTTCTAAAAATGACGGATATGGAAGGAAAAGAGAGACAATTGTGGAGGAGGATGTCTTAGATAACCAGCAAAAAGATTATCAAATTATTCTCTTTAGAGAATATGGTTGTATATTATTATAGTATCCATCTGAATGTGGTAAAGGATCGAGTGAGCGCGTTTCGGGTTCGATAAGTCACTTTTTTTATGAGAGGTTCCGGCATGAAAGGGCTCATGAAAAGGCCGGGTGTTATACTTATTTTGCTGGTCTCTACCTGCTTGATGGTGCAGCCCTGTGGGGCTTCAGGCGTGAATTTTCTTCGGTCTTTTCCCACCACCTCTCTGACAAAAGGCGTTACGGTCTCCGCGACGTCTGTCTTTGTCGCGGACGGAGAACAAGGCGTCAAAATTTTTGATGCCGGGACGCCGGGCATTCCCCAGTTGGGCTCATATGACACTCCGGGTTTCGCGTTCGATGTTGTAGCGCGGGGCGATATATTGTATGTGGCTGACGGGAACAACGGGCTCCTTATTTTAGATGTTGCCCAGCCGGAGGCCATTGCCCCCCTCGGTCACTACCAGACCTTCGGAATGGCGAAATCGGTGGAGATGTCTGAAAACTATGCGTTTTTGATAGACTATGCTTACGGTTTTCAAATAGTCGACGTCAGCAATCCGGCGTTACCTTGCTATGCTGGACATTCGGCTGACCTTGGCGACATCTGGACGATGAGGATGGGATCTGACGGATATCTTTATATCGCGGACGTGGGCAACGGACTGCGAATATGGGATGTAGGGGATCCGGGGCGGCCATTTGAGATTGGGCGGTTTGATACCCCAGGCTACGTCCTTGATATAGCGTTGTCGGGGAGTCTTGCCTTGGTTGCCGATGCATGGAACGGCTTTCTCCTTCTCGACGTCGGTGATCCGTCCAGTCCCATTGAGCTGGTCCGTATCCCCACAAGCGGATATGCCTTTGCGATTGACATAGTGGATGGTTTTGCCTACCTGTCTGAAGGGTATGCAGGGCTGCGTATTGTGCCTTTGGATGAGTTCCAGGCCTCTCAATCCGTAGGGGAATTCAATCCCGGATACCCGATTTATGACACTGCTACCTTTGGGAAACTTGTTGTGGCCGCTGCGGGAGAAGCGGGCACAATCATCCTTGATGTCTTTGAGGCCATGCGTCCGCATCTCTCGGTGACAATGGGCGGCCTTGAACAGGTCACCCTGAAGCCATGGTCACCGGTCATCTGGGACGTCGAGATAGATCCGCGGTCCTTTTCCCCTAATGGATTCTACGCGGACCGCCTTGGAGATGCCTATTGGGTTATGGTCTCAGGGAATGGAGACATATACAGCCTTTTGCCAGGAAATTTCTGGCACGAGGGCCTTGCCCCATTTCTATCAGGGCTTTCGGTAAGCGATTTGGATTTTCTTGAAGAGCCGACCCCTGGCGTAGCACAAGGGCTTCCAGGGGCCTGCTTTATACCTCCAGGGCGGGCTAAAGCTTACTTCGGGTTTCTCTCGGAAAGCGATGATAGCGGTGATGGTCTGGAAGATCTCTTCTTTGATTTCGTCGAGATTTCATTCGAGGTGGCACCTCCGGAAATCAGGGTTTTCGGGAATAATGATGTAGAAGGACTCGTCGAAGTGTCCGCTGACGGTCACATCTCGGTACATGCAAGCGTGTTGCCTGGAGATTACCATGATGCCATAGGAGACGTGTACGTGTTACTTGTTGTTCCAGAAATGCAGTTAGCGTTTTGGCTCAATGATGATGGAAGGTGGGATTCCGCTATCGTTCCTTATCGATCGAACGCGCTGGTAGGAAGCATCGCCGCCTTATCCATATTTGAAGATATCCCTGCCGGCACAATTCCTCCTGGTGAGTATCAGTTTTATGTTGGACTCCAGCTTCCCTTTGACCATGATTGCGACGGAGCTTACGACCTCTACTATAGTATGTTGAGAGTGATAGTGGAAAGTCCTAGTCCCGTGATTGATGATTAATGCCTTTCCTGAGTTTTCTGAGAACACACTTTCCTTCACATTCGAGGCAAAGGCTTGAGATGTTGAGAGGGCAGGGGACGGGCGAATAATGCAGCACAAAATATCGGATCCAAGAGGGAGCATTACGCTCCCTTTTGTGTTTCACCACAGACACAGAGAAAAACGAAAAATTGGCCACAGACCCACACGGACACACACGGACACACACGGACACACACGGACATTTTACCCTGCCGACATGGCATGGCAAAAACAAAGGGCACCGAAAATTTATCCACTGTTGTGTCCACCAGTGGATAAGGTCTTTTGTCTGTGTAAGTCTGTGCGCGTCTGTGGCTAAAATTAATTTATTGCAGAGAAAAACTTTTTTATTGTCGGGGGGGGGCCGACAATAAAAAAGTTAATGGGTTTTCCTCTGTGTTCTCCGTGCCTCAGTGGTGAGACATCTTTGTATTTCAATATGTTAGTTCCACCACAGAGACACAGAGTTCACAGAGGAAAAAATAATTTTTGCCCATGGGAGATTGCCATGGGCAAAATACCCCAGGTAGCCAACGGTTGCGTAAAGTTACCCACTGGCAGGTATCTCCCTGGCAGTGAGTAAGAGGTTCTTCTCTGTGTTCTCCGTGCCTCAGTGGTGAGCTATTATATGGTATGCAATTTGCTCTAATGGTTTCTTTGTTGGTAGATAATCATGGGTAAAGAGATAACCAGAAGACAGTTTTTAAAGGAAGCGGTCAGTACAACCGCCACTCTGAGTGCAGGGTTTTGTATAGGGCCAAGCTTCGATCTAAAGGAAACAGTTCAATGTAAGAATTGTGGAGCAGTTAACGTATACACCAGATCGTATCTTACTGACTTCAAGTGCAGGGTCTGCCACGACTGCGGAATTAACCTTAAGACGCTGAAACACGATATTACATGTCATGGTTACCCCCTCTGTTCCGAGGAAAATACAGATGATAGAGACGCATGTCATCTACCGGAATGCTGTCAGATTCCCTTTCCAAATCATAAATATCTCAAATTAACAAGAAAACCGTATTTTTCCATAATGGATCTTAAGTTTTGATACTGGGGCCACAAATTTTAGAGATCTCGTATAGTGTTACGCTATACACGCCCGTTAACTTGCTTCGCACTGACACTGCTACGTAGTGTCAGTTATGTATCAAGTAAAATAAGTGCCCCAGTATCATTTTTTGTGGGACAGAAAATGTATGACAGACGTTTATGCGAGAATAAAGACGTATTTATTAATAACCTTCGGGCCACTAATGAAAGAGCTGAGGTCGAACCGGACATTGTAGATCTAGTCGAGGCTTATGCCCGGTTGCGACTGGATCAGGATAATGAACTTCGTTTCTACGATAATAAAATATGAATCAACGACAAAGAGCTAGAGTAAAAAAAAAAAAAAAA
>JAFDDO010000160.1 GCA_019310825.1 Deltaproteobacteria bacterium
CAAGAAATTAAGGGGCTTCAAACAAATTTCCAAAGTGCCACGGCTGCAAAAGAAGAGGCAACAGAAGAAGTGGACAGGCTTCGGCAGGAGGCGCAGGAAATTGACAGAATTGCTCCAAAGCCGGGAGAGGAAGAAAGGCTTGATCAGGAACTCAAGGTATTAAAGGCCGCTGAAGCCCTGCGGACACTGGGAGACAACTGCTACAGGACCCTTTATGCTGATAAAGGATCGATCCATGAGAAATTGGCAATCTGCAGGCAGGACCTTAAACGTATGGCAGACCTTGATCCCACCTTGGAAAAGACCGTAAAAGAACTGGACTCGGTGGTCTATCAGGCAGAAGAGGTGGTGTGGACTGTTCGTGATTATACTCATGGCCTTCCAACAGATCTTTCTCAATTGGAGCAAATTGAGGAACGAATCTACGGACTCAGGCAGCTTAAAAGGCACTTTGGTCCAACAATAGAGGATGTCCTAGCCTATCGAAATGACATCGAGATAAAATTTGCGACCCTTTACAAAAGTGACGACCGGATAGAGAATTTGAAGACAAAACTCGAAGAAAAAGAGAAAAAACTCTTAAATGCCGCCTTGGACCTGAGCAAGAAAAGACGTGAGGGGGCAAAAAGACTTTCCAAGGCTATTAAAGCCGAATTATCTGAGCTTAAGCTGGCCAAAACCGATTTCATGGTTGATGTAGAGTCTACTGAAAGGCCCATAGCCTCGGACGTGGGACCCAGCGGGCTTGACAAGGTGCAGTTTCTCTTCAGTCCAAACGTCGGGCAACCTCTTCGACCCCTGGCGTCAATTGCTTCCGGGGGAGAACTCTCAAGAGTAATGTTGGCTTTAAGGGCCGCTCTTGCCAGACAGGCAGGCATTGAAACCATTGTGTTTGACGAGATAGACGCGGGAATAGGGGGAGAGGTAGCGGAAAAAGTCGGTTTTAAACTCAAGGCACTATCTTCTTTTGGCCAGGTCGTCACCATAACTCACTTCCCCCAGATAGCGGCAAGAGGCGATCATCAAATAGCATTAGAGAAGATAGTCAAAGGAGATAAGACAGCCATTGTGATAAGGGAAGTAGAAGGAAGTCAGCGCCTTGAGGAACTCACTAGGATGCTTGGCGGAGATAGGGAAACAGCCAGGGCATATGCCGGTAAACTGCTTAGGTAAAGAACCTTATTTCAGACCAGTATGAACATTCAATTACCAAATTCTCCCACCTGCCTGGTCCTTTATTCCGGCGGTCTGGACAGCATCCTTGCCTGCAAAATTCTTCAGGAGCAGGGGATACATGTCATAGCCCTTTATTTCATTACGCCATTTTTTGGTTATAAACTCAAAGAACAAGAAAAGATCCTAATGAAGAAAGTGCTTGCCGACCAGGGGATACAATTCGAGAAAATAGATATCTCCGATGCATACCTTAAAATGGTAAAGAATCCGGAGCATGGCTATGGGAAATATATGAATCCCTGCATTGACTGTAAGATTCTGATGGTCCGAAAGGCCATGAAGAGGCTTGGAGAATTTAATGCATCCTTTGTCGCAACAGGAGAGGTCCTAGGCCAAAGGCCCATGTCCCAGCGCAAAGATGCCCTCAGGATAATAGAGCGGGACAGCTGTGCTGACGGACTGCTTTTACGTCCCCTCTCAGCTCTTCATCTCCCGCCCACAGACATGGAAAATAAGGGTCTAGTTGACCGATCAAAGCTGCTGGGACTAACCGGCAGAGGACGAAAAGACCAGATAGCTCTTGCCGGCAAATATGGAATAAAGGAATATCCGGCTCCTGCTGGTGGATGTGTACTTGCCGACCCTATACTGTCCCGGAGATTTAAACGCATGTTCGAGCTTTGGCCGGAGCTTGATGTTAATGAATGCCTTCTTTCCCAGATGGGAAAGCACTTTATCCTGTCTGACAAATCCTGGCTGGTAATTGGTAGAGACGAAACGGAAAATGCGAAGATTGTATCCATGATAAGGGAAGGGGATATCAAGCTCGGTCTAACAGCAGGTCCCGGTCCCATAGGGCTTTGGCGAAAGATATATTCTGATGTCAATGCAGACCTTGCAGCAAGCATTCTGTGTCGATACGCAAGGGTGAAAAGGCGTTTGGAAGAGGTCAGACTGTCAGGACCTGGAACTGAAAATATAAAAACTATCAGAACCGTGCCGGCTTCAGACGAAACTGTAAATAGATATAGAATATAGTTAGTAGATTCCTAAACGTTTACTATCTAAACTTGTTGTCATTATCGCAAAAAGACTTTAACTTGTTCAACGGCAAGGTGCTAAAAGTTGAAAAGGCGAAGTGTGGAAGTGAAAATAAGCACTCCTGCCCGTGAATGATTACAACAGGAGTTTTGTAAGTTGCTTTCAAAAAAGGTTTATACTGCAAAAATCCTGAAACATGATTTCGTTCAAGAAACCCGAGATGCAAGGTGCTGAAATCAGCTCAAAGGTCAAAGCTCAAAGCTCAAAGGTCAAAGGGCTGTCGTAATCAACCCCTTTCAGCTTTCGGCTTTCAGCTCTTATGCAACGCCGCAGATTGGGTTTTACAGAGGAATCAGAAAGGAATTTTATAATCAATGCTAAGAACAATTCGGAATAGTACAGGCTCCTGGCTTATTAAATCTATACTCGGTATTATTGTAATAGTATTCATTTTTTGGGGTGTAGGGAGCTTTCGTTCCCAGAGGCTTAATATTTTGACCAAGGTGAATGGGGAAGACATCCTTATGGAATCCTATAGTCTTGCTCATGCCAACATGCTGGATCGCTACAAGCAGATGTTTGGCGGGCAGATTCCTGAAGGTTTTCTGGACCGGATAGATGTCAAGCAGCAGGTGCTTGATGGCCTTATAAATGAGACACTGATCCGCCAGGCAGCCAATGAGATAGGCATATTAGTCAGCGATACAGAGATTCAGACCATTATTCTCTCTATACCTGCATTTAAACACAATGGAGCCTTTGACCAGGTGCTCTATGAGAGATCTTTAAGGGGGGCTCGATTGACACCTGCTGTCTTTGAAATGCAGGTCAGGCAGCAGTTGCTCACGGATAGGTTAAAAGCTCTTCTGGGTTCCGGACTTGCTGTGACTGAGGCAGAGGCAAGGGACCACTATATGTTCGAAAACGAGGAGGTCAACCTTTCTTATATATCAATTAATTTCTCAGAATGCGAAACAGAAGTAAATGCTACAGAACAAGACCTGACCTTGTGGTATGAATCGCATAGTGAAAATTACATGACAGAACCCCAGACTAAGCTACGCTACATGGCCTTTAAGGAGTCTGATATTGACGATGTCAACGCTACAGATCTGGAGATAGAGTCTTACTACAAGGATCACAAGAATGAATATGAGGTCAAGGAACGCAGGCGTGCAAGACATATATTGCTCAAGATATCTGAAGGCGCTGATGAAGACAGCATAGAAGAAATCCGAAAAAAGGCGAAAAAAATTAGTGGGCAAATAGAGAAGGGCGAAGACTTCGCAAAGCTCGCAAAGGAAAATTCTGAGGATGCCGGAAGTGCTGAGAATGGTGGAGAGTTGGGCTTTTTTAGCAGAGGCATGATGGTAAAACCTTTTGAAGAAGCTGTATTCTTAATGAAGGAAGGGGAAGTGAGCAAGCCGGTTAAAACCCGTTTCGGATGGCACATAATAGAGCTTGAGGAGATAGAGCCTGGCAGAGTAAAATCCATGACCGAGGTAAAGAACTCTATCGCCACCAGACTCAAAGGCCAAAAAGCCAAAAATATGATATGGGATCGGGCCAATGGGGCCTATGACGAGATAATTCAACTGGGAAGCCTCAGCGCCTATGCTGAGCAACATGAAATTGAGCTTAAAACCACCGAACTTTTCAGCCAAAAGAAGCCACCCGCTGTAATAGGGGGCGACCCGGAACTGCTGAAGACCTTGTTTGCCTTAAATTCCGGCGAGCTGAGTTCATTGCTCCAGATACATCAGGGTATTCTCATAGCCGAAGTGCTTGAGAAAAAAGCACCTTATCTGCCCTCTCTGGAAGAGGTCAAAGAGCAGGTCAAAAAAGATTACGTCAGGGAAAAGGCCAAAGAACTATGCCATTTGAAGGCCAAAGAACTACTTGAAGAGGCAAAGAAACAAGGTCTTGAGGCTGCGGCCAAAGACAAGGGACTGAAAATCCAGCAGACAGGTCTTTTCAAACGGACAGACAGGACCGCCAAAGGCGAGCTGTCTCCGGCCGTTGTCCAGTCTGGACTCTCATTGTATGAAGGGAAGGCCTATCCTGATGAAGTAGCTGAAAGCGGAAACAGTTTTTATGTCTTGGCCTTAAAGGAAAAGAAAGACGCAGATATTGCCGGCTTTACTACGCAAAAAGATGCCATTACCAAGCAGATACTCGAGCAGAAGCAACAGACCCTTTTTGAGGACTGGTTAAAACACCGGTGGGAAAGGGCATCTATCAAGCAGGTTGCAACAATATAGATGATTCCGCTGAAAATACTCCATCTGCTGCGTTGCTTCGATTTCCTCGTCACTGCGGCGTACGCCAAGTACGCCTCATTCCTCTGAAATCTCGCGTCTTGCATCTGGAGCATTTTGAGCGGAATCATATTTCAGAGTAACAGAATAATTGTAAAATATTTATAAGCCGCAGGATTGCGAGGAAAGGGCCCTTTTCAGGGCGGTCATATGCACCTTACCTGCAAAGTGCAGTGGGCTCTTGCCTGACACAGGGTCGAAGGCCGATCCATCGGCCTTGCAAAGATACTGGATCTCTCTTCCAATAGTACTCAGT
>JAFDDO010000023.1 GCA_019310825.1 Deltaproteobacteria bacterium
CAAAATGCCCCAGATGCATCCATAATTCAAAATTCAAAATTTATTGTGCACAGCAGATGGGGTATTTTCGGCAGAATCATTTTATCTTGAAGACTTCAATTCTATTATTTCCTGTATCTACCACATAGAGGGTGTTTTTATTATCTATAGAGATATGGCCGGGATAATAAAGTTTACCTTCTTTCCAACCTTTTTTGCCTATTTCTCCTATTATCTCATGGTCTTTAAAGAGGTATACTTTGCCTTCATGGGCATCCAATATATATAAATACCCACTTTTATCCACTGCCAGGCTTACAGGAAAGCTTAAGGATTTAAATTCTAAAGAGCAAGTCAGGTGTCCCTGATAATCATAGACAAAGACTTTCTTTAAAAGGGTATCTAAGGCATAAATGCGATTTTCAACACATTTTATATCACTGAACCCGGCAGCTTGAGGTTCTTTGATTTCACCAAGAAATTTATAATCATCAGAAAAGATTAAGATCCTTTTGTAAGCCTCGTCAATAACATAAAGCCTTCCATTTTTATCCATGGCCAGATAAGAAGGGACGGGCCTTGGAAAAACCTTGCTGAAATCAAGTGGCTTAATAATTTTCTCCTTAAGATAAATGATTAAGACACTCCCCTCGCCTTTATTGGTGAGAATGAGATGTCCTTTTTTATCTTTCAACATAGAGACAGGGAGATTGAGTTTTCCTTCGGCACTGAATTGCGAGATAAACTTATAGTTTCTGTCATAAGAAATAATACGATTATTCAATGTGTCTATGATATAAATCTTACCCTTGCTTTGATCCACATAAATAGACTGGGGTTGATTAAATGAACCCGAGGTCTCTTCTTCACCATATATAACTGTTAGCAACTCTCCCTTTATATAAGCATAAGCATGTCCGGAAAAATAAAGGCAAAAAGCTACAAGCAGAAAGCAAAAAGCTAAACATATCTTTTTCATTACTTTCAGATGACCCCCAATGATGCTAATTTCCAATTTCTAATTTCCAATTTCTTCAGCATCACGTTTCTATCTTATGGCACTGGATGCAAAGCTCTTTCTTGTAATCAAAGATAGTATTATAAATGCCTTTGGCCCCCATGGGGTGATGGCAGCTTACACAATCCAATTCTTTTTTACACCTTGGATCAATCGCCTTGTCACCTAAGGGATGGGTAAATTTTGCATGTCTCTTGTGACAATTAGTGCAGACAGTGACAACATCGTCTTTGAAGAAATAAGGAACATTGCCGGCATGGGCACTATGACATTCAAGACACGCCCCTTTTTCCACCTCCGGGTGTTTATATTTATAATCAAAAGAATTGCTTAGGACCCGGTTCTTTGTGTCTTGATGGCAATTAAAACAAAGCCGGCGCACAGGCGCTTTTAGGGCAGGTTTTTTATCAGAAAGATGGGGACTGTGGCAGTCAAGACAGACATTTGCCCTTGGGCTTGCCTGAGTGTGACTATAAATGGAGGCGTCCGCCTTTTCCATGGGATGACACTTCAGGCAAAGAAAACGATTTTTTGTTTTTTGCCCTTTTATTATTTTTCCTTCTAGGACATGACATTGCCCGCACTGTTTTTTTGCATAAGGGTTATGCGTGAATTCCCGGAGCAAACGTGGTTTTTTGGAGGAATGGGCATTGTGGCAAGAAAGACAAGTAGTGCCTTTTATGGCTGGCACATTATGAGATTTAGAAATCTCCGTTTCCTGATGGCAGCTTAGGCAAAGCTTTTCCGGTGGTTTACCCAAAAGCCATGGGTACTCACCACCATGGGCCTTATGGCAAGAAAGACAGCCCTTTTTAAGAGGAGAATGAAGGCGCTTGCCAATAATTATTTCCTTCTTTTCATGACAACTGAAGCAGATCTTATCTTCTGAGTTTCTAAGCAGAGCCTTGTAAGGGGATGCATGAGGGTCATGACACTTATCACATTCCCCTTGCATTACTGGTAAGTGGGGATATTCAACCCCGAATGCCTTTTTGTGGCAGGAAAGGCATAAATCCTTTGTAGGTTCAATTAGAAGATTAGGTTCATCTGAGGCATGGATATTGTGACAAACAGTGCAATCCTTTTTCTTTAACGGATTATGAACATTGTCCGCAGTTAATTGTTTCTTAATATCAGGATGACAGTTAAGGCAATTTATCTCTGAGTGGACAGGATTGGAAATGAAACAAAACAAGGAAAACAGTATTATTAACTTAACTTTCATGACAGTCCTTACACCGGCTTTCACTAAATGGTTTATGCAAAATGCGCCGGAATAGTGCCTTTGAGGTAGCGCTATGGGGAGTATGACAACTTATGCAATTTACATTATTTAATGAACGATTTAAATGTTTCCCTTTTAATGCCGTATTATTTAATGCGTGACAGTCTGCGCAGATTTTAGCGCCTGAATTTAAAAGAAGATGTCTGGTTTGGGAATAATGGACCTGATGGCAATGATCGCATTTTCCTTCCTCTATAGGTTTATGAATAACTAGCTGAATTTCTCCTTCTATTTTTATTAAATTCTCATGGCAGGAAAGACAAAGACCTTTAAGGGGTCTATAAAGTTGACCTGTGATTTTGCTTCCATGAGGCGAGTGACAGGCAGTGCACTCCCCTTTTTTTAAAGGCGCATGCACATTGCTTTTCTCCGCGACTTTCTTTTCTATGGAAGTGTGGCAGGGATAACAGCCCTCAGCCCCGGCACGGATGATTTGATAGGAGTTGTCAGACGCATGGTGCTCATGGCATTTTTCACAATCACCCCTGGCAAAGGGAGGATGAAGGATTGTCAGACCCTGTTTCATGTCTTTATGGCAATAAAAGCAAAGTTGACTTCTCTTTTCAGGGAAAAAGAATTTGTTGGAGGCAGAATGAGGCGAATGGCAGGCATAACATTGCCCTCTCTGGGCGGGTGTGTGCACATTTACCTTTTTAAAGTCCTTTGCGGTTTTTTGATGGCAGGTATTGCAGAGCCCTGGCAATGCCTCGTTTAATTCCCATTTTTGCGCAGAGGCATGGGGATCATGACAGGCAAGGCATTCTTCTTTCTCTGCGGGCGCGTGCCGGTAAACTTTTGTAAATTCCTCTTTTTTGTGGCAATTATAGCAAAGCGAGGCAACAGGCTGAGAAAGTATTTTCTTATTAGGGGCAGAATGAGGGTTGTGACAGACAACACATTTTCCCTGCACAATGGGTTTGTGGATAAACTTATTGTTTAACCTTTCTTTTGTTTCTTCATGACAGCTCAGGCATAGTGTTTTTTCCGCCTCCACGGTTACCCCCTTAAAATCACTGGCATGTGGGGCGTGACAGGTGGCACAGGTCTTATTTTTTAATGGGGAATGGATGTAAGAGTCGTTAAATGGCGCTTTATCTTTATCATGACAATCGTAACACAGATCATTGTCCTTCTTTTTAAGAGAAAATGGAATTTTTCCCTCCGGACCCTGATGGCATCTATAACAGTCTTTAACGGGCTGATGGGAATAAAGCCTGAGGATTTCCTTCTGTTTGCCGCTATGGGGACTGTGACAAGAGAGACAATGGTTGCCGGCCAAGGGATAATTTTTATGCGTCTTGGTAATAACGTCTGTTTTATGGCAATCAAGGCAAATGCTATTTTTTGATTTTTTGAGCAAATAGGGGAAATTGCCTAGGTGTGGGAGGTGACAGGTCTGGCAGTTTTCAGCAGGCTGATGGATAAATTTCTGCTTTAATTTTTCTGATTTATGACAAATAAGGCAGGTATCTCTTTTCCCTTCCTTTAAAAGGACGGCATGACTGGAACTATGAGGGTTATGGCACTTGATACAACCACCCTTTTCAAAAGGGGGATGGGCGTTTTTCCCTTTTACTTTTTTTATTTCTTTATGGCAGGAAAAACAAAGCTCAGGAAATACTTGCTTGAGATAGATACCACCAATAAGACCATGCGGACGGTGACAGGCTTCGCACCGCTTTTCTTTAACAGGGGCATGGACATTTTTGGCAACAATAAATTGTTTGTATTCCTTTTCATGACACTCGACACAGGACTTGACCGCCAATCGCCCTTTCGGGGCCCCAACACAACTAAATAAAAGCCCCAAACTTACGAGACATAAAAGGACAAAAAATAGTTTTTTCATGTAAAAATAGCCTCTTTATGCTCTATGCTCGATCCTAATTTCTAATTTCAGCATCGAGCATCCTCACTTTATTCCAAATTCCCCTTCTACCGCTTTAAATGCCTTTTTATTAAATTTTATTTTAGAAATCTTTCTCAATTTTTCCAAATACTTATTTAAAAAATCATCAAATTTTTTACTCCAGAGTGTCTTTTTTACTATCTCTTCTACTTCCGTAAAAGGGATAAGCTGTCCTTGTTTTTTTTCTTTTAATTGAACAATTACATAATGTATATCTTTCTCAATTACCGGAGTAATTTCCCCTGGTTTTAATCTTTCAACTTCTTTTTTAATCTTTTCAGGCAAAAACCTTTCTGAAACCCAGCCTGTCTTCCCTCCTTTCCTGGCAGAAGCGGCGATAGATTTTTCACGGGCAAGCAAAGGAAAGTCTGCCCCGGCCAGAAGTTCATCCCTGATTCCTTCTGCTGTTTTCTTAGATTTTACCTCAATCAGTCTCAGATCATATTGAGCCGGGCCCAGATAATCCTTTTCGTTTTTTTTATAGTAATTTTCCAACTCCTTTTCGCTCAAACTGATTTGCGGGGCAACAATCTTGCCTTTAAAAGTCTTAACTAAAAGCGTCCTTTTATAATTATCCAATTGTTTTTTGATGTCCCTGTTTTTTTTAAAATATTTTCTTTTTAGCGCTTCGTGTTCAATCACCTTTTGATTGATCAATATGTCCACCACTTCATTTTTTACCTTATCTGAATCTATTTTAATATGCCACCTCTCTTTCATGGCACTATATCCCGCTAACTTTCTCTTAAATAAAGGTAGAAAGTCTTTCAAATATATTGGTTCTCCATTAACCTGGGCGATAACCTTTTCATTTGTTTCTATATCTCCAATGTTTTCATTTATTTCTTTTAACAAGTCTCCATTTATGTTTATCTCTGCATCTGCTCTTAATTTGTTTTTCCATTTTTTTTCTACAGTTTTTTGCTTATTTTTTAAAAGATTTTTTTTAACACCTGGTTTTTGCCTTTCAAGCGCCTCCATATTAGGCGATTTTATTTCTTCCAATTTGATGATGTGAAACCCGGTATGGGTTTCTACAATGTCACCAAAATTTCCAGGTTTGAGGGAAAATGCCGCTGTTTCCCATTCTTCAACCATCTGTCCTTTGCGCATAAACCCCAAGTCCCCTCCTTTGGCGGCATAAGGTCCTTCTGAAAGTTCCTGGGCCACTTTGGCAAAGGTCTCCCCATTTTTAAGCTGCCTCAGTGCCTTCTCTGCCTTGTTTCTCTCTTTAGTGAATATTTGACGGACACGCCATCTTGTATTTTTTTCTTGAAAATATTTTTCGATTTCTTCGTCTGGGATATTTATTTTTTTAAATTCCTCTTGCCAAAATGCCCTGGTAGCCAGGTATCTTTTGTAGTAATCAAGGCCTTGAAGATAATCCGGCTCTTGGTCCAGATTAAGCCTCTTGGCTTCCTGGGCCAGCAAATGATGGTCAATAAGGTTTTTAAGGGCCTCTTCCAAACTCTTTTCTGTCAACACCCCAGGCTTATTTTTTTGTCCCATTTGGGCATAAACATGAGAGCGCGTAAAGACTTCTTTAAAATCTTCAGCTTCAATTGACTCATTATTTACCCTCACCAGATAAGAAAAGGCAACCGAAGGAATAAAGACGAAAACAATAAGCCACAGGGCTTTTTTCATATATTTTCCCTTTCACCTCTCACCGTATGGTCTCCATTAATTCCTCGACCACCACACTTGTGAGCTGATTTAATGACCTTAATTGCCCTATATTTAAAATCTTAATGTATTCATCTCCATTTCTTTCGATACTTGCCTTCCACACTATCTTATCTGTATCTATTTTCAGCATTCTTACGCTAAGATTTATATATGGCGCTCCACCCTTTTGCTCAAGAGCCAAAACATCCCCGAAAATTACAGCATCAATTTTATATCTCCTTTTTAAAAGGAATAACCTGGATTTATTGATGCTTACTCCTAGCCTTGTCCTCTGTTCTACCAAAAAATCAATAACATTACCCAATTCTTCTAATTCAAAACGCTCATTTTTGCTTAATTTTGCCAAAAATATCCGAGTTACGATTTCACCGGCGCGAGGATTTTTTGAAAGATTTCGAAAAGGGAAAACAGCTATCTTTTTGACTTGATAAATATTTTTTTTGTCAATATAGAAAGAAGAATGGCCGTGGCTGCAGGCATTTAATAAAAAAAAATACCCTAAAAAAATAAGCCAAATACCCCTAGAAATCGTAATCCCATACACTGGGGGCTTTCTCCTCTTCTTCAGGTTTCTCGCTGGCAACCATCTTTTGTGACACTAATGACCCTTTGAATTCTGTTTTATTCCCTGCCGCATCAAGTGCTTCCATCAAAAAATAAAATTCCTTTTTATCAAGTAATGGAACTTCTACTTGAGAAGGGATTACCCCCTCTCTTTTAATAACATGATAAATGTATTCTTTTTCATCCAAAATTATCAATTCCCATTGACTTACCGCAGTAAACTCTTCGTATTTTATATTGAATCGCGCTCTATTTTTCTCTACATCTATCACCACATTTAATTTGGGCGGGGTTTTGTCCAATATAATTTTTTTTCTGGTTGTAATGGCAATATTGCCAGCTTTATCCCGGCATCTACATTCAAGATAATAAATGCCTTCTTCTACATTGACAAATGCGTCATTCTCCCCATGCCAGGCCAAGGCAAGCGGCAGGTCTCCGTTTCCCTCAAATCTTTTGACAGGCTCTTCTTCTTCGTTAAAAATATAAAAGCCCCACAAATTTACGTCTCCTGGGCCCAAAAGCCTTGGGAAGATAATCAATACATCTTTGCTTTCATCCCTGTTAGGAGAAAAAATGGTATTTTCATATGACAAACGCACTTTGGGCGGCGTATTATCCACTCTTAAATAACTGGCTGTATTTAAGAAAAGGATTTCTCCTGTTTTGGCAAGTAGTCTTAATCTGGCAAAATAATTTCCTTCTCTTTTTGGGGCCTTTATTTCTCCCTCCCAACATCCTCTTTGTCTTTTTTCAAGCGGCCACTCCTTTCCTCCCAGAAGGAGAAAGAGTTTCTTGGGCGCCTCGGCAAGGAAGACCAGGTGCAAAGAAACCCTCACAGTGGCTTCACCTTGAGCAACCAAAGGAATTAAAGAAAATCGCTCAAGGGCAAATAATGTCTTTTCAGTTGGGTTTTTCTTGAATGCAGCCGGCAAATGATCAGTTAATCTTTTTAATGCTTTAGATATCAAGTGGTCAATAGAGGTAATTTTGCCTAAACCGAGCCAAGAGCTGAAATCCCCACCTGTCAGGGAAACATAATCGCTCCAAATAACCGTGGATGTTTCCGTCTCAATAAAACGAACGCCTATTCCTATTTTGGGATTATCCCCCTTTTCATAAAGGTCAACCCAGGTAATGATCATAGCATCCGCCCCAAATGCCCTTTTTAATCCTTTGGCCTGGGCTTCGGTAATCGAGCCCAACCTTCTCACCCGATTTTTTAAAAGAAAATTTTTAAGGTCTGAGGGAAAGATAATCTCAAAACCATTGCATTTGTGTAGGTCTTCGGCGATACGAATTACTATATTTTCCGGGACCTCATTTTTGCCACTTATGTTTTCTAAGGGAAAGAAGGCAATTTTTCTAAATTCTGCAGAAAAGCAAGGTTTTTCAAAGATAAATATTATGATAAATATTATGATAATGTTTGTAACTATCCAGGTATTTAGGTAGAAGACTGAAGACCGAAGTATTTTAAGGGAGTAAACCAAGACTAATTCCTTCCCAGCGCAGTCAAATGGCCAAAAATTGTACTCGCCTGCATGGAGATACATAGTACTAAATGATTCCGCATCATTTTTTCCTTCAGCCTTCTACCTTCAGTCTATCCTCCTGAGTAATTATAATGTTTCTAAGCATTTTCTTATCAAAATATGGCCCACTTCAACAAGGCTTTTTTCTCCTACCCCAAATAGTCTTGTTAAAGCTCCTCCGCCTTTCTCGCTGGTGGTTATTTGCCAGATGACTTTAGCTGACTTGCTATCTATTAACTTTAATGAGACGGCAACAAAGGCCAAGGAAATATTGCCGGACCGTTCTGTTTGATATTCGTCAACCGCTCCTGTTAAAATGGCCTGAACATTTAATTCTTGTGAAATCTTTTTAAGTATTGAGGGAGATATATCTGAAGGAGATGTAATCCTTAATTCTCTCAAGACCGCATCTACCGCCCCTCTATCAACTACCTCAAAGACTTCAAGTTGCAAGAGTTCTGTCTCCAGAATGTCCCTTATCTTTTCATGAGCCAAATCAGCCCTGGTGAAATTGTGCAAGGGCAAAATGGCTACCCTTTTTATATAAGAGATGTCGGCCGCTGGATTGGTGTAATAACGCAGACTAGGGCCACAAGATAAAAGCAGAGATAATGCCATTAAAACTATTATAATTTTTTTCATAATTTACCTCTGACCTAAATTGAGCAATTAGCCTTAGCGGTTACTAATAGTTTAATGATTACAGGAGGTTTTACTATTACAAAATTAGTCATTAGCTTTTAGCGGTTAGCGGTTAATTTGCTGCTGTTTTCCAAATAGGTTACTAACACCTAAAAGCTAATAGCTAATAGCTGTTCATCACTGATTATCACACTAATCCGTGATGAACCATTTTTCAAAGCTAAACGCTAATGGCTAACAGCTAATCTCTCAACTTAGGTCTTAAAAAGTTACCGACAAACGCGAATAAAAATTATGACCTTCTTGCGTTGTTTCATTACGATTGTGTGAATAACTATAACCCATTCTAAAGCTAGCCCCACGGCCTATGTTCCAGTTAAGATCCAAGCTGTGGGCCATTTCATCCATGTCTTCTGCCTGCTCAAAACTGCTGGCTGCATTTATCTGGACCTTAGGGGTAAGAAAACACCCTACACTATATTGATGCAAAAATCTGCTTTCCTCTTCAGCGTTTCCATAGCGGAGATAAATTCGTCCATAGAGCCGGGAAGAAGGGGTGTAGACCAGGGTGCTATAAATGTCTGTAGAGGTGGTAGTGGTTGACTCTTCGTTGGTAGTTTGCTGATAGCCTTGATTATAACCTAGATCCCATGAAAGGCGTTTCGTCAATAAGGCCCTGAGATAGAGGTCAGAATATGTGGATAAAGACTCAGTATCGTCACGGACATTATCGGCCTGAGCTACATTGAGGTCCCAATTAACATCTATCCCCTCCCAGAGCATGAAGATAGAGTTAAAAGTAAGGGTATTTGTTTTAGAAATCAATTCTTCATCTTCCCTCGTTTCGCCATAACTAAGGGTAAAGGTAGTATTTAAGGTCTCTAAGGGATTAGAGCGCCAATTAAAGGTATAACTGTCTACTTCGGTATCCGTTTCCAGCAAATGAGACTTTGTCTTCTGATAACTTAAGGTAAGTAAAAAATACCTGGAGAGGTCTCCGGTAAGGTTTATCCCCTGGCCTAAGGTATAATTCATTATTTCATCAGGAGAGGTTTCGGTGCGATAATAAGAAAGGTAGTATGAGGTGGTCCATTTTTGCAGGGGGCGTATAGACAGGGCACAATTGCCTGTATAGGTCTTGGTGTTAGTTTCGGACTTTCGGTTTACATATTCAAGACCATAGGCTTCTATCTCCGTTACCTGGAAGGCAGGGCTGGTAGTACCTGGATAATAGACTACTTTAAAATGTCTTGCCTCCTGAGGAGAAAGGTCAATCTCAAACCGATGATAGGTTTCATTATAAGAGAATAAGGCGCTGCTTGTAATACATGTCCATGTCTTAGGTTCTATCTCTTCAGTAGTATAATAAACCGCCCATTCCAGCATTTCTGATGAAATGGCAGGGTCATAAGAATAATCTTTATCTGTATGGATATAAATAGTATCTACCGTTTGGGGATAAAAGAGATCAAGCCCTATATTCATATATTCTTGCACTGTAATGACAGCCGTGTCATAATTCCTGTCAATAAGGCCGGAGGCAGAAGATGAGCTACTATGTTCCGGTGAACTGTCCACACCATAAAAACCTTCTGTTGCCAGGCGCTTTTGTTCTATCTCGCCTGCCTCAGGAATGGTCGTAGTGGTATCATAATAATTATATCCTCCGTCCGCTGAAATGGAAATGCGATTATCCCAGAAGCTTTTATACATTCCCAGACGACTAATGTGATTGTTACTTTTTGTATCTGTCTCTGTCAGATAGTCAAGAGAAGTGGACCTCATGTAGTTATACATTATATCAAAGACACTAAATTGGTATGTAACACCGCTTAGTAGGCTGGTTGATTTTGTATCTGTCTCATGTTTAGCCAAATCATCATATTGTTTGGTTTCTGTATATTGAAAATTTAATTTAGGCCATTCCTCCAGTTGGCTGGTCAAATTTGTATTCCAGAAAGAGGTGATAAGGCTTGGGTTGTCACTGCTTTTTACCTCCATATAATTGTAACCAAGATTGCCTGAAAGATATTCATTCGTCAGGCCAAAATTTATAAAGGGATAGATTGTTTCCTGGTCATTCATATTGCTGTCCCGGCGATTGTAGCGAATACCTAAATTGGATGTAATGGCGGGGGTTAAATAGGTATTATAATTCAAATAATGGGACTGAAGAAAGTTCCAGCTAGAACTTTTTTCTCCATCTGTTTTTGTGCTTGAAGTATTATAAGAAATCTGTGAGCTACCACTTATGTCTTGTCCCAAAGCATAACATGAGGGCAAAAGAAATAGAATTACTGCTGCTATACTCAGGTATTTCATCCAGGCCCTTAATCGCTAATCGCTTACCAAGACCAGGTCATAAGGTCTGTCTCCCACTTCTATCCTTTTGATTTCCACTTCCCTGATTAAATCAAAAACACTTATTGTATTATCCATGAGATTAGCCACATAAAGTAGTTTTCGATCCTTATCTAAGGCCATACCTGAGGGATGCTTACCCGCAGAGAGTTTGCGCGGGGCGATATTCAGCGCAGGAGTGATAAAAGAAATATCATGGCTGCGTTCTCCAGCCACATAAACCCACCCTCTTAAACCAGGGATAAGATTGCCCGGTTGGCTAGAGACAAAGACAGTAGACATGACTTTTGAGGAATGTCGATCAATAAAATTTACACTGTTTGTTTGACTATTAGAGACAACTAGATATCTTTGATAGATGCCAAGATATCTGGGTTCTCCTCCCGCTCCGATGGTATTAACCAAATTATTATCGCGTGTATCTATCACTGAAATATTATTTGAATAGCTATTGGCGACATAAATATATTGGCCGTGCGGATCACTGACCAAGCCTATGGGCCCTTGGCCGACATCTATCTTTTTTAAGATATTTTTAGTTAAAGTATCAATCGCTATGACGGCATTGGAGTCTTTAGCGGTGACATAAAGGGTGGAACTTTTGGCCGGGATGTTAAGCTCAGTGGGGCCAATGCCTATGTTTAAGGCAATGGTATCAACCAAGCGGTTGGTAAAAGTATCTATAATAGAAATGGTATTAGAAAAGTAATTAGCTACATAAAGATAATCACCATTTTCCGAAAGTACCATTCCCATAGGACTATCTCCTACGGTGATGGTATCAATTATCTGGTGAGAACTTCTGTCTATTACAGAGATATAATTACTTTGAGAATTGCTCACATAAAGCAAGAGTTTTTTTAAACCGGCAGCACTCTTACGCACTTCTATAACAGGTAAAAATGTGTCTTCCGGTCCGATAGAAGACTCAGGTTCCCAATCTAAAAAAAGATTGGTAGTTTTGCTAGAAACAATCTTTAAGCTGATAGGGATATGTCCCAGGCCTTCTTCAGCCAATTCCAAAGGCTGTGTTTCACCCCCCTTTATCAACATAGCCCTGGTTATTTTAAACCCGATTTTAGTGTAAAACCCTGGGTTTAGTTCGCTGCGGGCCAAGACAATCTGACCGGCGGCCATAGAGGTGTCTATTTCTTTTTGTTGCGGAGAGAGAGGTGTCTTTGTGCCTAATTCATCTTCCAGCCATAATTCCTCTAAGGTAAAATCAAGCGCAGGATGGGTATGGGTCGTGTCTAGATTTAAATAAACAACCAGGAATCCTTGGTTTAAGACGCCTTCTTTTTTGACCAGGGTACAGCCTAAGAAAACTGCAATTAAGACAAGAAAAAAAGAAAAAAGAAAAATGGGCCTACGCTGTGCTTGTCTGAAAAATTTAACTGTCAAGGCCGATATCATTTCTTTTTTTACTTCAAGCAAAGCAATTTTTCAATAGCTCATGGTAAGATGTCTGGATTCCGGCTTTCGCCGGAATGACGTTTGGATGTAAATGCTAGCCATTTCAGCAAAAGCAGGAATCCAGTGGAATAGTCGCAAAATGTAATCTACTCCAACTTATTGAGAAAATACCAAGCAAAAATTGATACCTAAAATGTGCGTCTTCCAGTAGCTGTTTTACCTAATCCACTTGCAAAATAGCTATCGTCTGCCCCATGAAAGTGGCATTCATAACAGGCAATTTGGGATTTGTTCCAGAGATCACCGCCAGCACCGTGGCAGCCAGCGCAGTTCGGTTCGGGGAGCGTGTAAGGGGAGTCACTACTTAGATGGTGAACATATTTAAATTTATAACTAGACCCACCATGACTACTATCATCCTGATGACAGCGGCAGCAAAGATAGGGCCAGTTTGAGCTATTAAAACTTGGAATATTCCCAGCCAGAGTCCCTCCATTTACCCCATTTCTTATTAACATTACATTAGGTGCCCCATGTGGCTCATGGCAGTCCAGACAGGAAAGGGCAAATCCTATCGTAACGCCCAATCCAGAGGAGGCAAAGGGGTTTTTTATGTCAAGCCCAACTGTAGCTGCATTTTTACCGTGTTTATCTCCACCACTTTCCCCACCTGCAGTTTCCCAGTCAATTGTTTTAAGATTACGTCCCAGTGCATGACTATAAATGGTATTAGTATTATTATGACAATCTATGCAAAATGTCGCATAATCAGGCATAGTTGAACCATTATATGTAGATGTCCCACCTGGCTCATAAGTGGAAGTGGAACTAGAATAATAAGGGGCTCGATAATGTCCTGAATAATAATCACTCATCTTTTCACCAGAGCCATCTCCCCATAACCCCTCATGAACCGTGGGCCTTGAAATAGCTGTATAGCTCGGGTCTGTGACATTTTCCTTATTCCTCTTTGCCAGATGGGGATTGTGGCAGGCAACGCAAGGGTTTGAATCTGACTCGAAAAATGAAGAAAAATTTGTCTGGGCAAAATCCTGGATATCATAAAGGTTATGATAGGAAGTCTGATTGAAGGCGGCAAATATACTGGCAGGTGTAGAACTTGAATATCCACCGAAGGTATGGCTGTGGTCATAATTGGTAAAATTGGATGTTTGTAAACTGCTTGCATCGGTATAGCAATGGCAATAAAAGCAGAAGTCATCAGATTGACTATATGGATTTGCTGTAACTCCACTTAAATTATCTGCAAAAATGCAGAATGATGAGGCGCTTCCACTGAGCGGTGTAGGCTCACTTCCCCCAATGCTTGCATGCTGCTCGTGACAATGGGCACAATTGCCCTTTGCATAGTCGTTAGGCGCGGCCGAAAGAGAGGTGCGCAGCACACCGTAGCCAGTATTTCCATGGGCTGAATCAAGATATGGCCCGGCCATGGCTACGTGGCCATAAATCAGTAATACAAAAAACAATGAAATAATAATGGAAAAAATTTGAATCATTTTTTGTCTTTCCATTGTTCTTGAAATGGTAATGATTAATATATCTAAACCATTCATGACGAAGGATTTCTCACCACAGCGCATGAAACTCTATCTCGTCTTTGATTGCCTGTGACTTAATCCTTTTCTGTATGGCAGATATTGCACCCATTTGTGCCACCACCTGGCCAGTTTTTATAATCCCAGCGCATGAGCTTAAAATAGGGGGTGCCATGAGCACGATGGCAGGAGATGCAAGTCACGATAGTGTCGTCGGTAAACGTAACGGTGCTAATAACTGACGAAACATCAGTGTTTGCCACCGGGGCGACTACACTATATGTATGGGAAACATCTCCCGGGTAATTCCGATATTCAGAGCTTGTCCCGGTATTGCCCATATCAAAATCTGTAGGATGCCTCAACCAGGGACTGCTACTACCCGCGCCACTTATACTATGGAAATCCCCATGACACTCGGCGCAGAGATAATTTATGGTTTGCCTATCAGGCACAGCCCCCCTGTCTACTCCATAATACTGATTGTGGGCCGTACTTGTAGGCTGGTATTCCCAATCAGTGTCTTCCATGCCTAAAATGCCTATTAAAAACCTGTAACTATTACCCACTGAACTGCCATCAATAGTTGAGCCAGCGGCATGGTGCCCACCATAAATGGCTTTTACTGAATCATCTATATTATGATGCCCATGACAGCCATATGTACCTGCGCAGGTAACCTGTTGTCCGGCGGCCCAACTGCCTTCTCCTGCCGCATTTCCTTCATAATCAGTATATGTACCATCAAAACCTGGAGGTGTAGAAAGGGTAACATCTGCATTGGCAAGACCTGCTACATTGTGGGCAGCAACATCCCCATTTGCCTGAGTTACCCAATAAAAATTTCCTCCTGCCAGGCAATTACCCTCTGTGCCTGTATCTCCATAAGTAGGAGCGGTACTAGAAAAGACATGAGGGGTCTGGTTTGTTCCGTCATTTGTGCCCATATGACAGCCTAGACAGTCATTTATTAATAATGCTTTATAAGGTCCACTTTCTCCCCACTCTGATAGCACCCCTCCATTTTGGCTATGATGCATGGTATGACAATTAGAACATAGACCTTCTACTTTAGCCAAGGTATGACCAGGGAGACAACAAATAATCATCAAGAATATTATTAAATAAGCCTTTTTGCTTTTATGCATCGCAAATTTTTACCTAAATTGAGCGATTAGCTTTTAGCTATTAGTTTTATGGTTACAGGATGTTTGCTATTATAAATTTTCACCCGTTGACCGTCATTCCTAATTAACGTAATGCTTTGATTTTTCAAAGCTAATGGCTAGCAGCTAACCGCACAGATGGGATTTTTTGCTTTTATTACTTTTTATCTTTAAATTTGTCAAATTAAGACTCCCTCTTTTAATATAGGCCAAATCCGCTCCCGTGTTGAAAAGACGCAACAAATAAGCCATGAGGGCCGGTTAACCCTCATGGCCGCAATCATTTCTAAGGCAAAGTGGTTCCAATTATTCCGCTGTTTTTGCCGGCAAATTATGAGGGTCTATATGGCATTGCAAGCAATTTTCGAATTCTTTAAGCAATTTTTTACTATGCGGTTTCTCATGGCATTTTTTACATGTAGGAATATATTTATGTTTATTATGACAGGCTACACATGCTATATTATGGTGTTTACTCTTATTTGTACCCAAAGTAGCAGCTATCTCGTCATGGCAACTAGCACATATATCATTAGGTGTAAGTTTGGCGTATTTTAAACGTTGCGAAGGACTATGAACTGGATGACAGATCAAACATTGCTTATCTCCAGTGAGCCCGGCGGTATGGGGTTCATGACAATTCATGCAAGAGGGTATATAGGCGTGTTTTTCATGGCAAGCTGAGCAACCTTGGTCTTTATGCTTACTGGGGAATTGATTCATCTCATCACCTGGCTTTATGTGACAGGTTATACACTTATCTTCTAAAAATGCACTCATAGGGATATTCTTGGGACTATGAGAATCTATATGGCACTGGCTGCATTCAGCCAATGTCTCGCCATGAATAAGCCCATGGCATGTCTGACATTTAGGCATAATTTCAGCATAATTTTGTTTCAGCGGGTTATATGCATGATACTCTTGATGGCAATTTGTGCATTCAAATTGGTGTTTCCCACCCTCTTTTCGGATCAGGTCATAAATCGGCAGGTGACATTGGCCACATTGTGCCGGCGTCAAGGCTTTAATTTTTTCAGAATATAAATGCTTTTTCTCAGCCGCCTCTTCTTCGGGAGCTATTTTTTTAGTCAACTGCGCACAAGCAATGACTAGTAAAATACATATTGTACCCAATAAAAAAAGCTTTCCTGATCTCATAACTCCCTCCATCGAACTAAAAAACAAAAAAGGGGGAAAGCCTTTGAGCTAATCCCCCTTTTTATTCTGTTATTAATTGAGCGTTACATGCGCAAATCGTGCGCTATGCCGTGGCAGCTCCCGCACTTTGGATATTTCTTGTGTATCGCTGGATTATGAGGCGCGTCGCCATGACAATCCTGACAGGCCATGAGTTCTTTATGGGTGGGATGACATTCTGCGCATGCCAATTCCGAATGTTTGGTCTGATGGGTCTTAAGGTCATCATACGGCATATCATGGCATCCGGCGCATATCAGGTTCTTTTCTACTTCCCCGGAATAAGCGATCTGCAAAGGCTCGTGAACTGGATGACAAGCGAGGCATTCCGGTGTATTCATCGTTACCATTGTGCTGTGATTTCCGTGACACTCCGAACAATTAGGTATTCTACCATGACTTTCGGAATGGCATGAGGAACAGTCTTCTTCCGTGTGCTTGCTGGGGTACCTGATCAAGCTCTGTGCAACCTGAGTATGGCATACTCTACACTGCAGTTCGATATTGGATGGATCTGGGATTGCCACTACCGGTCTGTGGGGATCAGCGTGACAATCTGAACACTTCTGAACGGCTTTGTCCTTGCCGTGGGGATCATCATGACAAGCTGAACATTTTGGCATGATCTCAACGTAATTGTTCTTCAAGGGATTATACGCATGATAAACTTCGTGGCAATCCGTACATGCAACACCAACATGCTTACCCCCGTCTTTTTTGATCCTTGTGAATTGATCCATATGGCATTGGGCGCACTCCTGGCTGGTTAGGGGCGTTACTTGAACGTTATAGACGCTTTCCACCTGCTCAGGGGCTAGTGGTGGTGCAGCTTCTTTCGGCTGAGCAGGTTCTGCAGCCTGTAATGCCGCAGGTCGTTGCTTTACACAGCCAAAACGGATGACTAGGATAAGCATACTTACTACTCCGATCAGTATTCCAACCCCATTTTTTCCCTTCAGTGTCTTAGTCCTTTGTTTCAGGTTCTC